>JAQVOJ010000185.1 GCA_028702675.1 Bacteroidales bacterium | reverse complement strand
AAGAGGAAATGAAATGTATATCATTTATTAAGTTATTTGACATACAGATAACCAATAGACATATTTTAGGTTTAATGGGCATGCGAAAATGCCATATTCAAATAAATATACATAAATAAGATTATTGATTTCTCTTTATAATTTATTTAAAAACAACTCTAATTCGCTCTTTAAAAAATCTGACAGTTGTAGTAAAATCTTCTTATGTCAATTTATAGCAAAATTAATAACCTTATAACTTAAGAATCAAGATACAGATTAAGCTTTCTTGTTTTTTGAAGTATTACTCTAATAGATTGAATAGTTTTTGTTTGAAGGAGATAGTATTGATGTTTAAAAGTAAAGTTGAAAGATATAGAATCATTTCAAGAAGTATTGTTAATAAAATCAAAAACAGAATACACAGCAATGCATTTCTTGCTTTTACTATGAAGAATTTTATATTAATTTCAATAATAGCAATAATTGTTTTTAATCTTCCCATTATATCAATTAATGCTGAATCAGATAATTTTGTAATTGAAAATAATGTTATTACTAAGTATATTGGTAACGAAAGTAATGTTACTATTCCTGATAGCATTTGGGGTATAGGTGATTCAGCATTTGCAGATTGCCAAACTATTACCAGTATTGTAATACCCGACAGTGTTAAATCAATTGGTTATAATGCTTTCGCCTATTGCACAAACCTAAAAAGCATTACAATACCTTCAGATTTAACTGTTTTAGAGTCCTCAGCATTTTATTCATGTAGTAGCTTATCAGAAGTTAATTTACCAAGTGGTTTGAAAATAATAAAAGATACGGCATTTTGGCAATGTGGAAATTTAACTACTATTAATTTACCTGATGGTTTAACTCAAATAGGCGATTTTGCTTTTTATGAATGCAAAAGCCTTAAAGATATTGAAATACCAAGTTCTGTTGAATATATTGGTAAAGAAGCCTTCAATGCCTGCAGTATTGAAAATATTGAAATACCACAAAATGTTACAAGGATAGAAGATGGAACGTTTTGGCGTTGCAGTAAACTTAAAAATGTGAGCATATTAGGAAATGTTACCTATATAGGAGAAGAGGCTTTTAATGGTACTGCAGTTGAAAATATCGATATTCCCGATAGTGTAACGCATATAGGTAATGCATGCTTTGCAAATTGCACAAATCTCACAAAAGCAATAATACCTCATGGAGTTACTAGTATTGGAGACGCAGTATTTAGTTGTTGTAGAAAGTTAACAGACGTTTTATTACCTAATAGTATAACATCAATTGGAAATTGGGCATTTTCTGAATGCTTTAGCCTTAATAGCTTAAATATCCCTACAAGTGTCACAACAATAGGAAAATGTGCTTTTGTAGGATGCTCAAATTTAGACAATCTCATAATACCTGATAGTGTTACATCAATTGGACCGGATGCTTTTGCAGGAACTAATATAAATCCTGAGGGTGAACCTGATACTAAACCTGACAATGAGAATGAAGATGACGACATTACCAATCCTGATGATACTTCAAATGACTCTAATCCCGAATCACAAAACAATGAACTAGAAAATACAGATAACGAGAATAAGCAAATCAGTAATATAGTACCACTTCCTATCGACTATGATGGAGGTACATTTGATTTACATCAATTAATGAAAATTGAAGACAAGTTCATTATATTTTACAAGGATTCTGATATAATTGACTATGGTGAAGCACATATTATAAAAAATATCATTGATGGCTTCGTTGAGAATAGTAAAACATTCTATGTATCTACACCATTTATAAATATTGATTTCAATTCAGAATTGTTAATGGAAATGTCAAAGAAAACTGCTGATTTATCTATTTTTGCCAAAGACAGTTTTTGCTTTTTTACAAAAGATGATTATATTACCTTTTTAAAAGAACAACTTAAGAATGATGATTTTTTAACAAGTATTAACCCAGTAGCTACTTATGAAGTACAGATACAATATTGGGATGATGACTTAATAAAAGGGGATTTTACTCCAAAACCAGTGATTTCTTTTATATTAAAAGAAGAGTACCTAAATGGCATAGATACTAGTAAGTTGGGTGTTTTTGTATATAACCCACAAACTAATAGCTTAGATTTGATTGATAGTGAATATGATAATCAAGAAAGAACAATTACTTTTAAATTAGAAAAACCAATGCCTTCAAACTTCTTTACAATTTATGAAAAACTTGATAATAATATTGCTACTGATGAAACTGAGAATTCCAAAGATAATGATACAGTAAACAATTCCGATGAAACTTATCAAGAATCAGAAACAGAATCTAATAGTAAAACTGAAACTGAAACTGAAACTGAAACTGATATAAATTCTGAAAAAAAGAGAACACCAGTTTATTTATTAGTTCTATTACCAATGCTAGTCTTAGCAATTATTTTCTTTGCCTACAAAAAGACACATAAATAAACACCTAGAACAACCTATCAAAAACCATATCTATTGCTATATATATAACCGCTCCTATTCTGATATTGAATTCTGCTTAAGCTAAAAATTGGATATAATTTATTACTTATTCATTGTCCCGCTTTTTCAATCGTGATATACTCAATACAGTAAATGAAATTTAAATAGGAGTTAATTATGGAAAAACACATTGATGTAAGAAAGAATCCTTGGCAGAGCAGATATGGCTGGATTTGGTA
>JAQVOJ010000184.1 GCA_028702675.1 Bacteroidales bacterium | reverse complement strand
AAAGACTTGTATTTGTGGCTTATTATAAGTATATTTGCTCTTGTCTGTTGCCCCTTGCTGCCCGGCGGGGGTTTTTTCTATTGCTTCCATTATCTTACTCCCTTTCTTTGTGAATTTAAAAACGCTTCGGCTTCTGCTTCAACTTCGGAGCTGGTTTTTTTACTGCCGGACTTAATCCAATCAATCAATACTTGTTTATCAAAATATAAACGATTATTTCGCTTGCTCACGCCAGGCAGTTCGCCTCTACTAACTTTTGAATAAATCGTAGGAGTTCTTAAATGCAATAGCTCCGCAGCTTCATCAATCGTTAAAAGCTGCTTAGCTGGTTCGGTTGCGTTTAACTTTAAAGATTGGTGTTCTCTTTCTTGGATAACGTCTCTTACCCAACGTTTAAAAATGGGTTCGAGTTTTACTAAAGGTACATTAAAAAATACTTGTTCCATTGATAAATAATTTTAATTAAACAATGGCTGCAAGTACATTACATGTAACTGGTTATGGAACGGTTACGCTTTATAGCGTGTTTTTCTTATATCTTTAATATTCAGTTTGTTCCGATTCTAAAAAATCTTTATCCCTTACAATTAAAGTAACCGCTTGTGGATAGTTTTCTTTAGTAAATGGTATTATTAAATTGAGTTTATCAATAGGAAAATCATTCTTTACATTAATTCGCTTTTTAGCATCATAATAATTTTTCTTGAATGTATTAGAGGTTGTATTTATGTTATGCTTTTTCATAAACTTTTCCCAACGGTTTTTAATGGCTTTTGATTCAGGTAATAATTTTGTTTCGTCTGCATAATAAAATATTGTTGCCCATTCTAAAACACTAAAGGTGCTTTTATTATCATCGTTTTTTCCTGAGTTCAAATACAGTTCCGCAGACCTTTTTACCCTTTCCAATGAGTTGTATATTATCTCGTACCAGTTTGGACGCTTAGCACCTGTAATACTTGCGTGATATGGTTCTGTGATGAGGTTAAAATAATATTCCTTGTCCTGCTCAATAATACTTATACAGGTATTGCAGTATTCAATCAGTTGTTTAACATCTTCAATGAATAATTCAGGGTACTTATGCGGTGGGGTTTCATAAATGTTAGTTGTAGTTTCTTGTACAAACAAAGCTACAGTTTCATTTTGAAATTCTTTTGCTCTTTCTGTTAAGTTGTGAGGGTTTGAAACAAATGTCCCGTTTTTTTCTTTACGTGGTTTGGGAATATTCCGTTTAAATCTCTCTGCAATGAATTCTACATTTTCACCTACATTGTAAAATCCTTGTAAAAACGTGGGAACATCTATAAACTCATTTTTAAAATGGAATACAGTTATCGCACTTCTACTATTTAAAGTATGATTCGCATTTGTAAGTTGTTTTTTAAAATTTACCCATTCCGGGTAATTATCTCGCAGCCAATGATTATATCCATATTTTTTACCGTCTTTAACCTTAAAACTCTTAAAATTTGGTAAAATGTATTGTTTTTCGTATTGCTGCAAGTCGCTTATTAAGTCTAATAAATTAGCTTCATGTCCCTTTATAAAATTGTTAATTGTGCTTTTAAATGCTCTGCCTTGCACGACCTCATCAAAGAATTCTATGTAATTATTATTTTTATTCATTATCCATTGTTATAAGTTTAACATTAATTCGCTTTACTAAATCCTACAGTTAGATTATTGGTTTGCTCCTGTATCTGTTCTTTTTCAAAGCTATCTAAATAACTCTCGGTTGTGCCTACGTTACTATGCCCCAATAATTCACTTATAAGCTCGATTGATGCTCCAGAACGCTTTAAAACAGTTGCGAAGCTGTGCCTTGCGTAGTATGTAGTAATCGGCTTATTTATATTAAGTTCGATTGCAATTCGTTTCATGTATTTATTTATGGTCTTGGTTAATTGTTTAATAGTAGCTTGCTGCTCTATTGCTGTCATTCCTGGTTTAAGGTGCGAAAAAATATAAGTTTCTTTAATTACAGACAATTGCCCCCACTTCTTTATAATAGCCTTTGTTTCAGGCTTCAAAGCAACCACTATGCTTTTACTTTCCCTTTGTGTTCGCTTGGTTTTGGCTCTATTATAAATAATCATATCGTCTTTAATATTGCTCCATTTCAACAAACAAAAGTCTTTTACATTCATTCCATTGCATAAATACATGAATATCCAGTAATCCTTTGCCATTTCCTTATTAGTATTAGCCGGGACTTTATGATTAAAAATTTTAGCCACCTCATCGATGGTTAATGCTTTCTTAGTGTTTTTCCCGGTAGGTATAGAATATAGCTTTTTGCTTTCGCCAAATGGGTAAATACTTCTATCAATGTTTTGTAAATTGTAAATAGCTCTTAAGCTTCTCAAATAAATACCAACGGTTGTAATACTTTTACCTTTTTTAATCATCCAGTTTTCATATTTTTTTAAAAAAGCCGGTGTAATATCTGCGAAGCTAAGGTTCGTTTTAAAGCTTTCTAAACTTCGTTTTGCGTTTCTGTAGCTTTCAGCCGTTGCAATTCGATTTTCATTTATAAGCTGTTCTATGTATTTATCAAATGCAAATGATACGCTATTTGTGATATTTCGCTGCTCAAAATATGCCTGCTCGAAGTTGTCAAATGTAAAAACAATAAGTTTTTTATTAATTACATCGGTTGCCTTGTTTTGATAATATAAGATTTTATCATAATTTTCTT
>JAQVOJ010000097.1 GCA_028702675.1 Bacteroidales bacterium | reverse complement strand
AAATCGTGATATTTACATTTGTAATGGACTATATTTATCATTTAATATTGACAATTGTAAGTTTATTAACCATGGTTTGCACCTCTTGGTTACTTAAAATAATTAAGCAAATAAAAATAGTGTAATATACTTAATATCAGTAAAATAATAATATAATATAAAGTATTTATTTAATTAATTAGCTTGACAATTGTAAAGACACCTTAAAACTAATGAATTTAAGATATATATAATAATGTATTTACTTAATAATCTGATTGTTGAGTAATTTAAATAAACCTATGCTTTAAAAATAGGAAATTTATGGCATTGCTGGACAATTAGGCTAAATGTAAGTTATTAATAATACGATAAATCCGTTTGTATAAATTGAGAATTGAGGAGGAAAAACACGAAGATTGGACATTACAAATGTAAATATTTAACTGTTGATAAAATGTTACAGATGTAAACTTTATATTAATTACATTTGTAAATCACAAAAAATCATAATTTATGAAGGATAGAATCGCTAAAATTATGGAAGAAGAGGGCATGACCGCAACACGTTTTGCCGAAGAAATTGGAGTACAAGCTTCAAGTATTTCGCATATAGTTTCAGGACGTAATAAACCAAGTACAGATTTTCTAATTAAAATATTGGAACGTTTTCGAGGTCTAAATGCTGAATGGTTGCTAATAGGTAGAGGTAATCAATATAAAGACACTAATAATGAGACTGAAAATGAGGATGTTTCACTAAAAACAGGACTTTTTGCCGAAGAAAGACAAGCTATATCAGTAAAAAAGCCTATTAGCATTAAAGATAGTACCGTTGAAAACTTTGTTAACTCAGATGTGGAAAAAATTGTGATATTTTATAAGAACAATACTTTCAAAACTTATAATCCTGCATAATATTATGCTTATATTTGTGAAATTAAAACAATTAAAATGCATAAATATATCCACGATTTACGGGTTGTAAACAAAAAACGCATAAATCCGGACTATTATATCTTAGAATTGACGTATAGTGATACCCTAGCTGATATGTTTCCTGGACAGTTCGTAGAGATAAAAGTTGAGAATGCACCTAATACTTTTTTACGCCGACCTATTAGTATTTACGATGTTGATTACGACAATAATATCTTGAAACTGTTAATACAGATTGTAGGCGAAGGCACAAATATTCTTAGCTATGTAGAACCTTACGATTATGTAAATCTTGTTTATCCGCTCGGGAATAGCTTTAGTATGCCAGAAAACAATCGTATTTTGCTTGTAGGAGGTGGATGTGGTATGGCTCCCTTGCTATACACTGCTCATTATTTTAGTGATTTTGGCTATACACCATCTATCCTTATAGGCGCTAAAAACAATCTTGGAATCATAGAACCAGAGGAATTTGAAAAATATGGTGAATTGCATATTTGCACCGAAGATGGTAGTGATGGTACCGAGGGTTATGTTACTCAACACAAGCTTTTTGAATCACCTGAGCTTTTTGATAAAGTATATGTTTGTGGACCCGAACCTATGATGAAAGCTGTTGCGAAATGGACTGTAAAACATAATATCCATTGCGAAGTATCTCTCGAAAACCTTATGGCATGTGGCATTGGTGCATGTCTATGTTGTGTACAAGAAACAGTAAATGGGAACTTATGTGTATGTACCGAAGGTCCTGTTTTTAATGTAAAAGATTTGTTATGGTAAACCTTGAAATAGATTTTAACGGACTTATATTACGCAACCCTGTGCTAACAGCATCCGGAACATTTGGATATGGAGAAGAATTTAAAGATTTCGTAAATCTTAATGCTCTGGGAGGCTTTATTGTAAAAGGAACAACACTTAATCCTCGTCAAGGAAATCCTTATCCTCGAATGGCTGAGACTCCTAAAGGAATGCTTAATGCCGTTGGTTTGCAAAACAAAGGTATAGATGAGTTTTGTAATAGTATTTATCCAAGAATTAAAGTTTATAATAAAAATATAATTGTAAATGTTAGCGGTAGCAATATAGACGAATATGTTGAATGTGCTGCTCGTATTAACGAATTAGAAACAATTCCGGCTATTGAGCTAAATATTAGTTGCCCAAATGTAAAACAGGGGGGGATGGCTTTCGGTACTAGTTGTCCATCGGCAAAACAGGTTGTTAAAGAAGTCCGAAAAGTTTATAAAAAACACCTGATGGTAAAGCTTTCGCCAAATGTAACCGATATTGTTGCTATTGCTCAAGCAGTTGAAGAAGAAGGTGCCGATAGCGTATCGCTGATAAATACTTTGCTCGGAATGGCTATTGATATAAATACTCAAAAACCAAAACTATCAACTATTACCGGAGGTTTGTCTGGACCGGCAATAAAACCTGTTGCACTTAGAATGGTTTGGCAAGTTAGTAAAGCGGTAAAAATACCGATTTGCGGATTAGGGGGAATTATGAATGCCGGAGATGCAATAGAATTTATGCTCGCAGGAGCGTCTTGTGTGCAAATTGGAACTGCAAATTTTATCAATCCTTCTGTTACAACAGAAATAATTAATGGTATTTATGAATATTGCAGCTCAAAAGGAATATCTGATATTAACGATATTATTGGGAAAATTTAAAACTAAAACTAATGATTATGAAACAAGTAACATTTCTATTATTCTTTGCTACATTACTGTTATTTGCATGCAATAACTCTAATAAAAAGCAAAAAGATAATTCTGAAGCGAAAACAGAACAATCTAAATCTTACGAAAATAAAGATATTGATACAGATGAAAACATTAGTAAGTCTAAAAGTGAGTCATATTACGATGGATTTCTGATAAACAGTAAAGAACTTGATTTTATTATTATCAATGAACCTTTACCTGAACCTATTCCGGATTTTATAAGTTATCAGATGTACGAAAAATTAGAGTACGAAGAGGGAGTAGAGTATATTTATAATTATTTTTCGATAACAGATAATAAAAACGAAATTATCAAAGCTCAGTTAAATGATGGGATTGTAACAAACATTTTTGTTCTGTCTGACGTAGCACAAACCGAAGAAGGCATTGGTATAGGTGCTTCTCTCGATGATATTTGTGGGGTGTATCTCGACATAGAATTATATTACACTTACGAGAGTGATATCTTTTTTGCCGAAACTCCAAAATATCCCGATGTTCAGTTTGTTATTTCAGAAGATTCTTATAAATATGATAAAAAAGATTTAACTAATTCAGATTTGGTAGAAGTTAAACCGGAAGATTTTGATGAAAAAGCTAAGATTGTTGAAATTAGAATGTTCTAATGTCGTAAACACTAAAATTATTATTCAAATTTTTTGAATTAAAAATATCAAAATATGGAAATATTGATAAAGAATATTAAAAAATTATTGCAAGTAGAATCAAAACCACGACAAAAAGTTAAAGGTAAAGATATGGCTGTTGTACCAAGTATGTCAGATGCATGGCTATATATTAAAAATGATAAAATTGCAGATTTTGGCAAGATGGATACTTGTCCTGAATTAGAATCTGATTACCTCATTGAAATAGATGCAACCGGAAAATTGGTTTTACCATCGTTTTGCGACAGTCATACACATATTGTTTATGCAGGAAGTCGCGAGATTGAATACAGCGATAAAATAAGAGGTTTAAGCTACGAAGAAATTGCAAAACGTGGTGGAGGAATACTTAATTCTGCAAAATTATTACATCAAACAAGTGAGGATGATTTGTATGAACAATCAATGCAACGCATTCACGAAATAATCAGCCAAGGAACAGGTGCGGTTGAAATAAAAAGTGGTTACGGACTTAACCCTGAGGATGAGATTAAAATGTTGAGAGTAATAAAAAGGATTAAAGAAACTACACCGTTAATTGTGAAATCTACATTTCTGGGAGCTCATGCATTTCCGTCAGAGTATAAAACCAATAAAGATGCATACGTTGATGTAGTTATTAACGAAATGATTCCTCAAGTTGCTGCAGAAGATTTAGCTGATTATATAGACGTATTTTGTGATAAGGGTTTCTTTAATGTTGAACAAACAGAAAGAATACTTATGTCAGGAATTAAATACGGTATGCGTCCAAAAATTCACGCTAACGAGTTAGCAGCGTCAGGTGGAATTCAAGCGGGAGTAAAGTATAATGCTCTTTCGGTTGACCATATTGAATATACCGATAACCCTGAAATTGAGGCACTCTTGGAATCTGAAACTATGCCAACGATACTGCCTGGAGCTGCATTTTTCTTAAATATGCCATGGGCTCCTGCTCGCAAAATGATTGAAGCCGGATTGCCTGTTGCTATTGCTTCTGATTATAATCCAGGATCATCACCTACCGGAAATATGAAATTAATGATGTCGTTTGCTTGCGTAAACTACAAAATGTTACCGCAAGAGGCTCTAAATGCAGTTACAATAAATTCTGCCTATGCTATGGGTGTAAGCGATATAGTCGGGAGTATTGCAATTGGTAAAGTAGCTAATTTATTTATCACTAAAGAAATTCCAAACCTTGAATTTTTACCTTATGCGTATGGGTCAGATTTGATTGATACTATTATCCTTAAAGGTGAAATTCTATAAAATATAGTGTAATATGAAAAAAATTCTTAGTACTTATCTTTGCGTTTTTGTACTTGTGTCGCTGGTATCAGCTCAAACCCCCGTAGATAAGGGGAATTTCATTGAATATACGCCGGGTTTTTATTATAATACCATTATGAATGATATAATGAATGGCTTGCCCGAAGGATTTGAAAATCAAAAATTTCCTAAAATATTTGTTGCCAACCTTGATAATAAAGAATTCCCTAATCAAATTGCAGATTATAAAACCCTATGGCATAGCCTACCAAAATCGCAAGGAAATACAGGTACTTGTTGGTGTTATGCTGCAACTTCTTTTATGGAATCAGAGGTTTATCGATTACATAATGTAAAAACAGATTTGAGCGAAATGTTTACTGTTTATTGGGAGTATGTAGAGAGGGCTGAAGACTTTGTAAATACTCGTGGTGAAACTTATTTCGCTCAAGGCAGCGAATCTAATGCTATACCCAAAATATGGAAGAAATACGGAATTGTTCCTGAATCTGCGTATAGTGGATTGCTTAACAATAGAAAATACCATTCTCACGAAGAAATGGAAGAGGAAATGATAGAATATTTGAACTCTGTTAAGGAAAGTGAAAATTGGAATATAGAAGAAGTACTCAACTCAATTAAAGGAATTTTAAACTCACACATGGGAACACCTCCCGAAATGTTTGTGATAGATGGAGTAACTTATTCGCCTAAATCTTATCTTGAATCTTATCTTAAAATTAGAATGAATGATTATTTTAGTTTTATGAGTACTATGATGTGGCCCTATTACGAAAAGCATGAACTTGTTGAGCCGGATAACTGGTGGCACGATGATAATTATTACAATTTGCCAGTTGAGGTATTTACAAATCTGCTCAAAGAAGCAGTTAGTAATTCTTATTCTGTTTGTATTTGTGGAGATGTTTCTGAACCCGGACACGATAGATTTAGTGAAGTTGCTGTAATTCCTGATTTTGATATTCCTGCAGAGTATATTAACGAACATAGTCGTGAAAAAAGGTTGCAAGATGGATCAACTACCGACGACCATTGCATACATGTTGTTGGTTACTCAGAATATAATGATGAAACATGGTTTTTGATAAAAGATTCCGGGTCAGGGGCTTTTGACGGTCCTAATAAAGGATATAGGTTTTATCACGAGGATTACATTCGACTTAAAATGATGAATTTCCTAATGCACAAAGACACAGCAAAAGATATTCTTGATAAAATAATTAAATAATGATCGCCGCTAAATCAATTGATTATATAAGTAAAAATTAGCTTTATTAAAACAAACAAAATATACTTTCGAGGGTAATTCATTTTTTTGCATATAATCTTTAACTGTTGTTATGGCAATAATTGCAGCTTCACGCAATGGATAAGCATAAACCCCTGTACTAATATTTGGAAAAGCCAAACTTTCAATACCATTTAAAGTCGCTAATTTTAGAGACGATAAATATGCACTTTTTAGTAATGCCGCTTCTCCTCTTTTCCCATCTTTGTAAACCGGACCAACAGTGTGGATTACATGTTTTGCAGGTAAATTGTAAGCACCTGTAATCCTTGCTTCACCGGTAGGGCAGCCACCTATCTTTTTGCATTCTTCTAATAATGATTTACCTGCTGCTTTGTGTATTGCACCATCTACACCGCCACCTCCTAAAAGACTTTGATTTGCAGCATTTACAATCGCATCTACTTCTAGTTTAGTAATATCGGTTTTAATTATCTCAATCATAATTTTTACCTCTAAAAGTAGTGAAAATATAAACTATTTGCAAATATGATAAATATTGACAGTCCAAAATACCATTGTAGCAGTCAATATGGCATTGGGTCGTGTATGTGTCTGACAATTAGGCAGATAATTACTATTGGCTTATGTGTTGTAGTTAAAAAAGGCAAAAAGTAAAAATATGAATACAGAAAAATTCACAATAAAAGCAAAAGAAGCACTTGAAAAAGCTGTAATAATTGCAAATAGCGAAAACAATCAAGGAATTGAAACCGGACATTTGCTTAAAGCAATTATAGAGGTTGGGGATCAACAAACATCATATATTTTTGGGAAATTAAATGTTGATGCTCTCGAAATTCAGCGTATTTTAGATAGTATCATTAATTCTTATCCTAAGGTTTCGGGTGGTGAACCATATTTATCGAAAGATGCATCGAAAGTTCTCGCTAATGCTGATAAATACCTAAAAGATTTTGGGGATCAATTTGTGGCACTCGAACATTTGTTGCTATCAATACTTGGTTTAGGAGATCAGGTGTCTAAAATGCTCAAAGATATGGGTATAAAAGAACCGGATTTAAAATCTGCAATTTTAGAGTTAAGAAAAGGTAAGAAAGTAGATTCGCAAACTGCAGAAGATACATACAATTCTTTAAATCGTTATGCAATAAACTTAAACGAAAGAGCAAAAGCAGGTAAGCTTGATCCTGTGATTGGCAGAGACGAAGAAATACGTAGAGTTTTACAGATACTCAGTCGCCGAACAAAAAACAATCCGATATTGATTGGGGAACCCGGAGTTGGTAAAACTGCTATCGCTGAGGGACTAGCTCATAGGATAGTAGGCGGAGATGTGCCCGAAAATCTGAAATCAAAACTTATTTATTCGCTTGATATGGGAGCGCTGATAGCCGGAGCAAAATACAAAGGTGAATTCGAAGAAAGATTAAAAGCTGTTGTGCACGAAATAGAAAACAGTAATGGAGAAATAGTTTTATTCATTGACGAAATACATACACTTGTAGGTGCAGGAAAAAGTGAAGGAGCCATGGATGCTGCCAATATCCTAAAACCGGCTTTAGCAAGAGGGGACCTTAGAGCTATTGGTGCTACTACGCTTAATGAATATCAAAAGTATTTTGAAAAAGACAAAGCACTCGAAAGGCGTTTCCAAACTGTTCTTATCGACGAACCAGACGAAGAAGCTGCAATTTCAATACTAAGAGGTTTAAAAGAAAGATACGAAAGCCATCATAAAGTACATATCCTCGACGAAGCTATTGTTGCAGCCGTGCAGCTATCTAATCGCTATATTACGGACAGATTTCTGCCCGATAAGGCAATTGACCTTATTGATGAGTCGGCGTCTAAATTAAGGCTTGAAATGAATTCTGTGCCCGAAGAACTTGATAGCCTCGAACGCAGAATTAAACAATTAGAAATTGAACGTGCTGCCATTAAACGCGAAGGAGATAAACTTAAACTTGATAAAATTGCTAAAGAACTTGCAGATTTAACCGAACAAAGAGACATAATTCGTGCACGTTGGGAAGAGGAACGTAATATGATTGCAGAAATACAGCAATGCAAACAGAAAATAGAAGATGCTAAATTAGAAGCTAATAATGCTGAACGTAACGGAGAGTATGGAAAAGTTGCGGAAATAAGATATGGAACAATAACCGAATATTCTAATAGAATTGACGAATTAAAAACAAAGCTTAAAGAATTGCAAGCCGATAAAGCACTTGTTGACGAAACCGTTGGATACGACGATATTGCTGATGTTGTAAGTAAATGGACGGGCATCCCTGTAAGTAAAATGCTACAAGGCGAAAGAGAAAAGCTTCTTAAATTAGAAGATGAGTTACACAAGCGGGTAATTGGTCAAGACGAAGCTATTCAAGCTGTAGCTGATGCTGTGCGTAGGAGTAGGGCAGGTTTACAAGACGCCTCGCGACCAATTGGCTCTTTCATATTTTTGGGAACTACAGGTGTTGGTAAAACTGAACTTGCCAGAGCACTTGCAGAATTCCTTTTCGACGATGAGCAAATGATGACAAGAATAGATATGAGCGAGTATCAAGAACGTCATGCAGTATCCAGATTAATTGGAGCTCCTCCCGGATATGTGGGATATGACGAAGGCGGACAACTTACCGAAGCTGTAAGACGTAAACCATATTCTGTTGTCCTGCTCGACGAAATTGAAAAAGCTCATCCTGATGTATTCAATATATTACTTCAGGTTCTCGACGAGGGAAGACTTACTGATAATAAAGGACGTACAGCGAACTTTAAAAACACAATCATTATAATGACCAGCAATATTGGTTCAAATATTATTCAAGAAAGATTCGAACATATTAACGAAAGTAATAAACAGCAAGTATTTGAAAATACAAAAAACGAAATAATGATGCTGCTCAGAAAAACTGTTCGTCCCGAATTCTTGAACCGTATTGATGAGCTTATCATGTTCACTCCTCTAACTAAATCAGAGATTAAAGATATAGTAAAGTTACAGTTGAGATACTTACAGCAAAAACTTAAATATCAGCAAGTTGACTTAGATTTTACTGACGATGCTGTAGCTTATATCTCAGAGATTGGATATGACCCCAATTTTGGTGCACGACCTGTAAAAAGAATAATCCAAAAAGAAGTACTTAACAGATTATCTATGCAGATTATTGAAGGAACAATACACGCGAGTACTAAGATAAAAATAGATTACAAAGACGATAATCTCATCTTTATTAATACATAACTAACTAAGCAACACCATCATTAATTGCTAACTACACAATAAAACACTGTTTATAATATCTTTGTAAAACATGTTTTTTTTAAAACTAAATCGTTTTAGATTTGTATCAAAATATAAATTAAAACTTTTAGTTATGGCAAAAAGAACTATTGTTACTCTTCCTGGAGATGGAATTGGAAAACCTGTTTTAGACGAAACCATCAGAGTACTTGATGCAGCAGGATTTGAAGCTGATTATATAGAAGGCGATATTGGCTGGGAATTTTGGAAAACAGAAGGAAATCCGCTTCCTCAGCGCACAATCGATTTGATAGAAAAGCATAAAATAGCCCTATTTGGTGCTATTACAAGCAAACCAAAAGATGAAGCTGCCAATGAACTTATACCCGAACTTCAAAATAAGGGGCTTGTTTATAGTAGTCCAATTGTTGGTTTGCGTCAGCACTTCGGTTTGGATATTTGTATGAGACCTACTCGTTCATACAAAGGTAATCCTTTAAATTTTATACGTAGAGGTAAAGGAGAAAGTATTGAAGAGCCTATGGTTGATGCGGTTATCTTTCGTCAGAATACCGAAGGCTTATATGGTGGAGTAGAATGGTCGAATCCTCCTGATAAAGTTTATGAAGGTCTTATGACTCATCCTAAGTTTGTAAAGAATTTTGGGAAAACTCCTAAGGAAGAACTAAGCGTTTCAACACGTATCTTTACTAAAAAAGCTACTGAAAGAATTTTGCGTGCAGCTTTTGACCATGCTAAAAAGTTTGGTTATAAGAGCGTTACTGTGTGCGAAAAGCCTAATGTTATTCGCGAAACCTCAGGTATGATGTACAAAATGGCTCAGCAAATACAAAAAGCAGACTATCCTAATATTGAACTTTGGAATACAAATATTGATGCTCAAATGATGTGGTTAACTAAAAACCCTGAAAATTACGGAGTTATTGTAGCAGGAAATATGTTTGGCGATATTGTTTCCGATGGTTTTGCAGGTCTTATTGGCGGTTTGGGATTTGCTTGTTCTGCTCAATTCAATCCTGATAGCGGAATCGGAGTATTTGAACCAACTCACGGATCAGCACCTAAATATGCCGACTATCCTGTTTCAATAGTTAATCCTATTGCAATGGTGGAATCTGCTTGTATGATGCTTGACTTTATCGACGAATTCGAAATGGCTAAGAAAATACGTAAAGCTGTTGCCGAAGTTATCGAAGAAGGTAAGGTACGCACTTACGACATGATGAAGATGTCAGGCCGTCCCGATGTTGTTGAAAAAGGCGCAGCTTCAACTACCGCGATGGCTGATGCAATTATTGCAAAATTGTAAATATTTTAGCAGTCAGGGTTCACTCCAAGTGAAGCCCTGACTTGCTCGTACGTTTTCAATTAGTCAGGGTTTCACTTCAAGTGAGCCCTGACTTGACGTACTCCGTTCATTCGCTATGACGTTTTCAATTAGTCAGGGTTTCACTCCAAGTGAAGCCCTGACTTGCTGATAATTAAACATCTCCCACAACTTACGAGTATCACGCTCATTTACATATATTTCTTCGTCTTTTTGTGGAACCAAATTTTGCTTAATAAGACTGTAAGCCAGTCCAATAACGGTAACAAAATTAACTCCTGCCATTTGATCGGGGCTAATCATTCCCTTATACTCAGTTTTAACCTGTTGTTTTCCAATCATAATGTCTTGATACTGTTCGTGATGCTCAAACAAATGATTTTCCCTAAAAGCAGTACCTTTCGCTATATCCAAATTTTGACGTGCATTTTGCTCATCAACTGATAAAGGAACTGCTGTTACCATTTGTCTTTTTAATTCTTCA
>JAQVOJ010000183.1 GCA_028702675.1 Bacteroidales bacterium | reverse complement strand
AACTAACAAAAAATATACGTAATGCAGGTTTTGTGCTGATTACAACGATTGTGCTTCTATTAAATTTTAGTACAAACTTGAAGGTTAATTATTTCAAACTCCTGCACTACGTATATTAAAATCGTTATCGGTTATTATAAATGACCACATAAAAAACAGGAATTATGAATAAACAAAAAACAAAAATTATGAGAACATTACTTCTTTTGGTTGCATTTGCAATAAGTGTAACCATAGCAAATGCACAATACACGAAGCTTTTAGATCTTGACAGCATTAATGGAAAACACCCTGTAGGCAGTTCATTTATAAGTGACGGAACATATCTCTATGGTATGACAAATGAGGGAGGAGTGTATGACTTTGGCGTTATTTTTAAAATAAAACCTGACGGTACAGTTTATCAGAAACTGCTTGACTTTAATGGGGCAAATGGAAAAAGACCATGGGGTTCATTGATAAGTGATGGTACATATTTATATGGTATGACACAAAGAGGCGGTGCTGATGATTGGGGAGTTATTTTTAAAATAAGGCATGACGGTACAGACTACACTGTTTTAGAAGACTTAAATGTAACAAAAGGTGGACAACCATTTGGGTCATTAATTCTTGAAGGTTCGCATTTGTATGGAATGTCCCGTATGGGTGGCACAAATAGCGGAGGCGTAATTTTTAAAATAGATACAAATGGCACAGGGTATTCTAAACTTTTGGATTTTGTTGATATACTTGGAAGTTACCCAATAGGAACATTAGTAAGTGATGGTACCTATTTATACGGAATGACATTACAGGGAGCAGCAAATGGAACAGGTGGTGTTTTCAGAATAATGCAAGACGGAACAAATTTCTTGCCTTTACACGATTTCCCAAGTTCAACAAACGCTAACGTAGCGACGCATAGTTCTTTGCTTTTGGATGGTGGGTATTTGTATGGATCTTCCAGGCAAGGAGGAGCAAATGGTATTGGTAATGTATTCAAAGTAAAAACTGACGGAACTGACTATCAAAACATACTTGACTTTGACAATTCAATAAATGAAATTGTCTTTTCGAGTACGCTTTATTTTGATGGAAGTTATTTGTATGGTAATGGAATTGCAGGAGGGGCTTACGGAAAAGGAAGTATCTACAGGATGTTCCCTGATGGAACAGGATTTGAAATATTATTTGATTTTGACGGGATGGAAGGTGAAACACCCGGCTCCGAAGGTTTATTTGACGATGGTAACAATCTTTACGGAATGACAACTTTTGGTGGAGTAAATGACTTTGGCGTAATTTTCAAATTAGACAAAACTACATTATCAATCAGTTCCATACAATTGGAAAATCAAGCTCAAATAACAATTTACCCAAACCCAGCACGAGATAATTTGATAATTAATACAGAAGAGGTGTTGCCTATTAGAATAGTAAACGCATTGGGAGCAACTGTCCTTGAAACTCAAATAGATCAAGGGAATAATATTATTGACTTAACGGGTTTGACGAGCGGAATTTATGTAATCCAAAGTGAGACTTCAACATTCAAATTGATAAAGGAATAACAACCGATAACAGCACCTAAGAAAACATGGGGCGGGCGGTGGTTTTCGCAAGTTTCGTTCTTCGTGGCTATCTTTGTCACGGGCGGACAGGAAATTACCTCGAAAAGCCCCACGTTTCTTAGCTGCGACACGTTGGCAGCCATATTTAAAGAACATAAAATGAACTAAATACATAAAATTAATATTAACCAAAAATCATGTTATTATGAAAACAATTAGACTTTTACCAATTATTTTAGTGATCTCTCTGATTTTTGCTGGATGTCAAAAAGAACCATCTGCAAATTTTTCAGCATCAAAAACTGTTGTTGAAATCGGAGAAACAATTACATTTACTAATGCTACTACTGATGGTTATGACTATGAATGGGATTTTGGTGATGGTATAACATCGACAGATGAAAATCCTTCTCATTCTTATTCACAAGCTGGAACTTTTACAGTAAAAATGACTGCATTTTCAAAAAATGGAAAAAAAGAAGATGAAACTACAACAACAATAACTGTCAATTCTAAACCAACTACTTGTTATATAACAAGTATTAAATTTACTTCATACTTACAAGATGACAATGGTTATTATTGGGATAATGCAGCAGCAGGTTACTATCCTGATATTTACTTTTTATTTGCAGATGAAGGAGGTAATACTATTTATAATGCAACATCATCAAACAGAATAGAAAACGTAACTTCTGCTCCTTTTTCTTGGAATTTTACAAGTCCGGGTCTAACTTTTGACATGAATAAGACATTTTATGTTCATTTATATGATTACGACTCTCTTGATAGTGATGATCATATGGGTGGATGTGGTGGAAACACATTAAATAATTATAATAATTATCCATATCCATCAACTATCACACTGTCATGTAGTAATATGACAGTTGAACTGAGCGTAACTTGGATATAAAATACAGGCTGCCAACAGCACCTATAAGTAATTTGGGCACAGAGCTTTATCGAAGCTTTCAAAACTCGAAATGATTCGTTTTGGTCGACTAAAACTCCGTATTAACCGCCCAAACTACTTATAGCTGCAAACGTTACAAGCAACCTTGGCAAAGACCGAATTAGAATAAAATGAGATTTCGACTAATTATATTATCAATATTCCTCAGTATTAATTTGTTTGCTCATGATTATATTGAATACCAGAGAATCATAAACA
>JAQVOJ010000096.1 GCA_028702675.1 Bacteroidales bacterium | reverse complement strand
TTCTATTTATTAAGCAGGTTAAAATGGCTTAATTGTTAACTTATTTCTGCATATCATTAATGAATTATATAGTCTTAAAAATAATTGAATAAATAATTGTTATAGAATGTAATACTTTTAAGAACTGTTATTCTCCAAACTCACTGTCATTAATGAATTGTATTGAGTTTGCAATAGCATCGTGCATTAAAATATCATTTTTAACAAATGGGACATATTTTCTGAATTTTGAAATAAAATCTTCAATATATTTCGATGATTTTAATGGTTTTCTAAACTCCAGAGCTTGTGATGCAGCAAATAGCTCAATAGCTAAAACTGTTTTTATATTTTCGGTAATTTTCACAAGTTTTGTTGCACCATTTGCACCCATGCTCACATGGTCTTCTTGTTCGTTACTCGAAGGTATTGAGTCTATTGATGAAGGTGTTGCGAGTTGTTTGTTTTGACTTACAATAGAAGCAGCCGTATATTGAGGAATCATAAATCCGCTGTTTAGTCCAGGGTTTGCCACTAAAAATTCAGGCAGATTTCTTTGTCCCGAAATTAGTCTATACACTCTACGTTCCGAAATACTTCCAATTTCGGATAGGGCAATTGAGAGGTAATCAAAAGCCAGTGCTAATGGTTCGCCGTGGAAGTTCCCGCCTGAAATAATCATGTCTTCGGCAGGAAATACTGTGGGATTGTCGGTTACCGAATTTATTTCAGTTAAGATAACTTTAGATACATGGTTTAATGCATCTTTTACAGCACCATGTACTTGTGGAATACATCTAAAAGAGTAAGGGTCTTGCACATGTTTTTTTTCTTGATTCATTATTTCGGAACCATCTAAAATAGATCTAATATTTCTTGCAGTAGCTAATTGACCTTTGTGTGGTCTGATTGTATGAACATTTTCAAAAAATGGTTCCAATCTTCCATTATAAGCATCTAACGAAATTGATGCAATTATATCTGCTAATTTTATTAATTTAAAGGCTTGTAGAATTGATATTACTCCATTTGCACTCATAAATTGTGTTCCATTCAAAAGAGCTAAACCCTCTTTAGAATCTAATTTAATTGGTTGGTATCCAAATTTTTTAAGAGCTTCTTTGGCATGCATTTCTTTACCATCAACTCTTACGAGTCCATAACCTAACAGCGGTAAAACCATGTGGGCAAGTGGAGCTAAATCGCCCGATGCACCAAGAGAGCCTTGTTCGTAAACAATCGGTAAAATATTATTATTAAAGAAATTCATTAAGCTTTGTACTGTTGTAATATGAACTCCCGATTTACCGTATGCTAATGCATGAATCTTAAGAAGTAGCATCATTCTTACAACATCATCATTAACTTTATTGCCAGTGCCACATGCATGTGATAAAACTAAATTCTCTTGTAATTTGCTAAGCTCATTTTTTGATATACTTACATTACATAGTGAACCAAAACCCGTTGTAATACCATAAATAGGTGTATCGCTCGATTTAATTTTATCGTCAAGATAATTTCTGCAATTTATTATTTGGTTTTCTGATTCAGGGCTTAAACTTAGTTTTGTGGGATTTAAATATATTTTATTTAAAATATCATAGTTGAGTAATTCGTTAGAAATCACATGATTAATCATATCAGCTAAATTTAAAAGTGAAACAATTTGATTTAATTATTGGATAGAATGAATGGGATAGATTTAAACAAAAAGAGCTTTTCTGTTTATAGATACTATATGTTTTAAAATCCAAATCATACTTAAATATATTGCTGCAAAGATAATGGAAAAATGCATTGCTTAATATATTGATGAAAATATTTAGGTAAAAAAAGAAAGTCTGAAATTTGGTTTATCAGACTTTCTTTGTTTTTGAGGTTTATTGTGTGTCGCTAAAAGACTTATTCAGGTTTCTTAATATTAAAAATATCTTCGAAAGCTTTTTCGAAAGTGGGTTTTGGTAATGCTCCGGCGGCCATTTGAGGTTGTCCCTCAACCGGTATAAACAATAAGCTTGGAATACTTCTAATACCAAACATTGCTGCCAGTTCTTGTTGTGCTTCTGTGTCGATTTTATAAAAGTTAATTGTTCCTTTATATTCCTTGTCAAGTTCTTCTAATACAGGAGATACCATTTTGCAAGGTCCGCACCAGTCAGCATAAAAATCAATAATGGCAGGTTTGTCGCCTTTATAGTTCCAATCTTTTTCTTTTTCGAAGTCAAAAACCTTCTCAATAAATGTTTCTTTAGTTAAATGTGTTGGCATTGTTCTAATTTTTTAATTTTGTTACGATTTTAAAACAGCTTATTTTAATAAATGTTCAAACAGTATTGAGTAAAGAGAGTAAAACATATAAATCAGCTTTAAAGCGAAAGGTTTTCGAAGAAGCAAAAGCATTGTCGGAACAAAAAGGTATAAAATCTTATGTTATAGGTGGATTTGTTCGCGATTTTGTTTTAAAACGAGGTAATGCAAAAGACGTTGATATTGTAGTTGATGGCAATGGAATTGAATTTGCACGCGAATTGGCAAAGCGGCTAAAGGTAAGTAATGTAGCCATTTACAAGAGTTTCGGAACGGCGATGTTTAAATATCGAGGTATAGAGTACGAATTTGTTGGTGCTAGAAAAGAATCCTATCGTTATAATTCTCGAAATCCTAAGGTAAGTAGAGGTAGCATTGAAGATGATCAGGTAAGAAGAGACTTTACAATGAATGCTATTGCTTTGAGTTTAAATAAAGGTGAGTTCGGAAAATTAATAGATCCTTTTAATGGACTACAGGATATAAAAAACAAAATAATTAGGACACCATTAGACCCTGAAATCACTTTTTCTGACGATCCGTTAAGAATGATGCGGGCAATTAGATTTGCAACACAATTAAATTTCGTAATTGTACCTGAGCTTATTGAAGCAATTTCTAAAACTAAACAGCGTATCACAATTGTTTCGCAAGAGCGTATTCATATAGAACTCAACAAAATTATTTTAAGCACAAAACCCTCTATTGGATTTAAATTGCTTAAAAATACAGGTTTATTAAAGATTATTTTTCCCGAGCTTGATAATTTGGCAGGTATTGATGTTGTAAATGGTGTCGCTCATAAAGATACTTTTTATCATTCATTAAAAGTTCTTGATAGACTTGCCGAAAATTCAGATAACTTATGGCTACGATGGGCTGCTTTACTCCATGATATAGGTAAGCAGCATACAAAAAAGTTTATAGAAGGGCAGGGGTGGACATTTTACGCTCACAATTATGTTGGCGAAAAAATGGTGCCTAAAATATTTAGCAGATTTAAGCTTCCACAAAACGAAAAAATGCGTTTTGTTAAGAAAATTGTAAGCTTACATATGCGGCCAATTGCATTGGTTGAGGAGCAAGTTACAGATTCTGCAATTAGAAGATTATTGTTTGAAGCCGGTGATGATATAGACGACTTAATGACCTTGTGCGAAGCCGACATAACCTCAGGTAATGAGGCTTTGGTAAAAAAATATTTGAATAATTTTAAACAAGTAAGGCAAAAACTGAAAGAAGTTGAAGAAAAAGATGCTTTACGAAATTTTCAACCACCTATTTCCGGTAATGAAATTATGAAACTCCTAAAATTAAAACCCGGAAAAGAAGTAGGAATAATTAAAAATGCAATTAAAGATGCAATATTAGATGGAAAAATTCCTAATCAATATAAGGAAGCTCGTGAATACATGTACGAACTTGCACGAAAACTAAAAATCATTTCATAAAGTAGTACTCCCAATTATTTGACACCTTTTTATTTAGTACTATTTTTTTATTAGGGCGATTTCAGCATATTTGTTGTCGTATATTTGCTTTCGGAAACTCATAAACAATACATTATGGAAACAAAAACTTATTTCTCCGAAAGACAAACCCAAAAACAAAAATGGATTTGGTTTGTTGTCTGGCTTATTTTTTTGATGTCAGTATTTGCTATTATTAAGCAAGTAGTATTAAAGAGTCCTATTGGTAACAATCCTGCCCCAAACTGGGCTTTGTATTTAATTACGGGATTTTCAATATCGCTTGTCATTTTCTTGTACCGGAATGTGTTATTAACTAGAATTACCAACCAAGGAGTTCATTATCGCTTTATTCCTTTTCATCGTAAAGAAAGAATTGTAAGTTGGAAACAAATCAAAAAGGCTTATGTAAGGGTTTATGACCCTTTGCCAGAATATGGCGGATGGGGTTTACGTACTGTTGATACAAAAGGTAATGGTATTGCAATAAACATGATGGGTAAAATTGGATTGCAATTAGAATTATATAATGGTGAAAATATCCTTATTGGAACTCAGCTAGGCGAGAAAGTTAAAAAAGTAATTGACAGTTTAGATTATAACACTCAAATTATTTAATTATGGAACTTATTTATGCAGCATTATTTATTCAAGGATTGTTTTGGGTGGTGCTTAGTTTAAGTGAAAAGTCAACAAGCAAGTATATTGTCCTTAAAATTCTGTCTCTTGCTTTTATAAGTGCAGCAGGATTTATGATATACAGTAGAATTGCAAACTTATTTGAGTTTAACAATTGCTTGGTTGTTACCATAAGTCTTTTTATAATTTGGATTTTTTTAGCTGAATATCGAAAAAAAATAATCTCTGTTAAATTAACAAGAATTAGTGCAGCAATAGCCGTAATTTTTATGCTTATTGAATTGGTTTTATTGATTATTGTGTTTTATACACAGATTGCTGTTAGCTTAAATATTGTTCTAATGATTGTTGCGCTCAATTTAGTTTATAATGCTATAAGCGATTTAATTGTAGGCTTTAAAGACTATGAAAAACTTCGGCTTAAATCTATTCTGCATTTAGAAAAAAGATTTCTGAATGCAATTTGTATGGATTTCTGGCAATTAATTATATCTATTATTATTGTATTAAGCTTAATATTGCCGATTAAGGATGGTGTTATCGGATGGGTTGAAATTGCAACTATTACAATTATACCATTAATGTTTGTATTTGAGTATTTGAATTATAAATATCCTATTACGTCATTTAAATTAAAACCAACAAATGATCAAAAATATGATAGCCATATTTTGTCAGAGAAAGTTAAAAATCTGATGGAAAAAGAGCAGCTCTATTTAAAGAATGATTTAAGTCTTGATGATCTTGCTGATGCTGCAGGAGTAAATAGCTACGAGTTATCCCATTTCCTTAATCATCAGATTGACAGTAGCTTCTATCGTTTGGTTAATACTTATAGAGTAGGTGAGGTTAAAAAAATGCTTAATAATTATAATAATAATAAATATACATTATTGGCTATTGCTTTCGAATGTGGTTTTAATTCAAAGTCATCGTTTAACAGAATATTTAAAGAATTTACAGGATTTACACCCAAAGAATATAAACTTCATAAAAAAGAGCAGTAGTTTCTGCTCTTTTTTGTATTTATATTTTCAAGTATATACTAATGTCCTCCGCCTTCCATTTTAAACTGGTCGCCGGTATCTTCTATTATTCGTCTGTACCAGTCTTCTCCATATCCGGGAAACTCAATTTTAGGATTAACGTATTTATGTCCTTCTTTAGCTTCTGACGGTTCTTTAATATTTCCGTCTAGATATTTTACAAACAAATGTACCCATAATTGTTTCCATCTTTCGACAGCATTTTCAGCTGTAACATTTGTATATTTAGTAATTTGATTTGTTATAGTATTTTCCTCCCCATTTTCGATGGAGTTTAAAATTTTTGCATCAACTAATTTTATCTCTTCAACAAATTTATTTTCGAGTTCTCGTTGCAATTCACGAATTTCGGGATACATGAGTTCATATCTGGTATAAGCAAGGTTCGAAACAAGATTAAAAACCCAAAATGCAGAGTTCATAGTAAAATCCATGATAGAACCATTTCCTGCTTCATATGATTTAGGCACTTTGTTTATTCCACAATACATTGGTACATAAACTGTTGTGCCTGCATCGTCAACGCCAAACCAATTGATTCCACCAACTTTGTCGGGTAACCAAGAACGAAGTTGAGCTACAAACGAAAATGCTGTTTGTTGTGTAGCTGTTGCTCTTTCGTTACAATATGTTATGCCATCTACTTCCCATGTTAGAGGTCTCCATCTATAGGGTAGTCCGTATGGTCCTGCTCCTATATCTTTGCTCATATCTAGTTCGGTACCCTCAAGATGATCTCGCATAAAGTCCATAACCTCAAGGACATTTACCTTTTGTTTAGGTTTTACCCATAGAGGCATACGGTTTGTTGCATAACCGTTTTCACCATGTTTGATTTGCCCTTTAGCATATTCCCAATATTCGTCCATTCCATCTGTAACCGCATTAAAAAATGCCCAAACTCTAATTTCGCAAAAACGAGCACCACTAAAATCTACGGGTGCGTATGTGTCAGAAAAACTAAAATCAGAATCATTGCCATTGAAATATCCTTTTTCGCGGGCAAAGCTTATTACGTCTTGAGAGTTAAAAGTCGTTTGATTTTTATCGAACCATTTATTCTTTTTCTGATAATCGAAAGTAGTAATTCTTGCTTGATTAGCATGGGCACATACATATCCATCAGGCACCATTCGTGCTACCCATACCGCTCCTTTATTGTTGGGCCCTTTACCAATTAATTCTAAAATCCAGACTTCGTTAGGGTCGGCTATTGAAAAAGATTCTCCTGAGCTGTAGTAACCATATTCTTCAACTAATTCAGTCATGATTTTCATCGCTTCTCTTGCATTTTTTGCTCTTTCTAAAGTAATATATATTAAAGAGCCGTAATCAATTAACCCTGTTGTATCTACAAGTTCAGAACGACCACCATAAGTGGTTTCTCCAATTGCAACCTGATGTTCATTTACATTACCAACTACAGAGTAAGTGTGAGATGGTTGTGGTATTTCACCTAAAATTTTTCCGGTATCCCACTCAACTATCTGTCGCATAGCCCCCTTAGCATGATCTTGTGCAGGTATGAAATATAATTCGCCATACAACAAATGTGAATCTGCAGCATAAGTAATCATAGTGGAACCATCTGTGCTAGCTCCTTTTGTTATTAAAAAATTAGTACAAGCATTTGCCTCAATCGACAATAATACTAATGCTGTAAATAATGGAATTAAAAACTTTTTCATATTATTTTCATTTTATTTATTTTCTAAAGTGTACAAAGATAAATTATTACAGGAATTTTCAAATAAGGCAAAGTATAATATTTAGTGTAACTTCATTATTAATTCTCTTATTATAAGTTGTATTATAAGCTCTTAAAAAGTTATTAATAATTTATCAAGCGTAATATTTTTCCTCATATATTTATTAAAAAACATAAATATCAAATATTTATAGTATTATCTGCATATCTTTGTAATCATATCAAATAACTCAAAAATTGCACTGATTATTATGAATCAAGTTTATTTAGATTATAATGCTACTACACCAATAGATGCAGAAGTAGCTGAGGCTATGCGTCCTTATTTCGAAGAATATTTTGGAAATCCTTCGAGTGTTCACAGTTATGGAAAACAAACAAAAATTGCGGTAGAAAAGGCTAGAAAGTCTGCAGCAGCTTTATTAAATTGTGATACTTCTGAAATTATATTTACAAGCGGAGGAACAGAATCTAACAATTTTGCAATAAAAGGATATGCATTTGCAAATAAACATAAAGGGAATCATATAATTACGAGTATGATTGAGCATCCTGCTGTATTTGAAGTATGTAAATATCTCGAAAAAAATGGGTTCAAAATTAGTTATATTCCTGTTGACGAAGATGGAATTATTAAGATGGATTTACTCGAAAAAGCCATAAGTAATAACACACTTCTAATTACGGTAATGCATGCTAACAACGAAGTTGGAAGTATTCAGCCCATTAAAGATATTTCAGAATTAGCTAAGCAGTATAATATTGCTTTTCATAGCGATGCGGCTCAATCTGCAGGAAAAATCCCTATTGATGTACATAAAATGGGTGTAGATTTATTGAGTGTTGCAGGGCATAAATTGTATGCACCCAAAGGTGTAGGTTTATTATATGTAAAATCGGGAATAGTTTTAGAAAAATTTATGCATGGTGCAGATCATGAGCAAAATATGCGAGCTGGAACAGAAAATGTTCTTGAAATTGTTGGTCTAGGAAAAGCATGCGAAATAGCCTTAAAAAACTTGGAAAAATATTCTCAACATTATTCTAAAACACGAAATTATTTAAAAAAACTACTCAAAGAATCAATAAGCGATTTAAAATTTAATGGACATCCCGAAAATTGTTTGCCAAATACTTTAAGTGTTTCGTTCCCAAATGTTGAAGCAAATACATTAGTTTCAAGATTAGATAAGGTGGCAGTTTCTGCCGGTGCTGCTTGCCATGCCGAGAGTGTTGATGTATCAGCAGTATTAGAAGCAATGAATGTCCCTATACATTATGCAATGGGAACAATTCGTATAAGTACAGGTCGTAATACTACATTAGAAGATATTGAATTTGCCGCTCGTGAAATTATTACTAAGGTTAATGCCCTAAACACAAAAGGTGCAGAAGACCGAAATAGTAACCACAATATAGGTACATTGGTTAAGCTCACACAATATACACACGGATTAGGTTGTGCTTGTAAACTTACTCCTCAAAATCTTGAAAAAGTATTAGGCAATTTTACTTTTATTGATAATCCTGCTGTGCTTGTAGGTACCGAGAATTCAGATGATGCGTGTGTCTATAAAATATCAGACGATACAGCAATAGTTCAAACTCTGGATTTTTTTACACCAATAGTTGACTCACCTTACGATTTTGGTGCTATTGCTGCTGCTAATGCTTTAAGCGATATTTATGCTATGGGTGCAAAACCATTATTTGCTCTAAATATTGTCGGGTTTCCTGAAGATACGCTCTCTTTAGATGTTCTTTCCGAGATTTTAAAAGGTGCAAACGATAAAGCAGCCGAGGCAGGAATAAGTGTTCTAGGCGGTCATAGTGTTGAGGATACTGAACCTAAATACGGAATGGTGGTAACTGGAAAGGTGCATCCCAACAGAATAATAACAAATTGTAAAGCTAAACCCGGCGACCAATTGATTTTAACTAAAGCTATTGGTACAGGGATAGTTAGTACAGCTCTTAAAAGGGGCTTAGTATCCGATGAACTGAGGATTGAGGTAACTAAACAAATGGCTGAATTAAATAAAAAAGCAGCCGAAATTATGATAAAATATAATGTAAGTGCTTGTACAGATGTTACAGGATTTGGTCTATTAGGGCATCTTCGTGAAATGAGTAAGGCTTCTAAATGTGATGTTAGTTTATTATTCAGTAAAGTGCCTTTTATTAAAGAAGCTGTTGATTTAGCAGCTGCAGGAGTTATTCCCGGTGGAACATACAATAATCTTGAATATGTAAAGCAAGATGTTGATTTCGGCAGTTTGCCACGTACAAAACAATTACTCCTTTGTGATGCACAAACATCAGGCGGCCTCTTAATTTCAATTGATAAGAGTGATGCAGAAGAATGCATTAATGAAATGAAAAATGCAGGTATGTCTTCAGTTGCAGTTGTTGGGGAATTTACAAAAAAAGCTCATGGTTCTATTTTTATAAAACCATGAGCTCATAATAATTTACGATTTGTTATTTATAATTCGTCAAGTGAAATTCCAATTGCTTTAGCAACACCTTTGCCATAGTTTTTATCTGCTTTCATACAATTATTAATATGGCGGATTTTAACATGCTTAGGGGCTTCAGCAATGTCACGTGCTGTGTTTTCAAATAAAACTTGTTGTTGTTCTTTGCTCATAAGTCTGAATAGATCGCCAGGTTGTGAATAATAATCATCATCTTCGCGATGATCCCAATTATAAGCAGCACCTTCTAACTCTAATGGAGGCTCTTTGTATTCCGGTTGTTCCTGCCATTCATCGTAACTGTTGGGTTCGTAACCCAAAGTTGAGCCAAAGTTTCCGTCAACACGTGTTTGTCCGTCGCGATGGAAAAAATTAGCATGTGGACACCTTGATTTATTAACCGGAATTTGGTGATAGTTAACGCCTAGTCTATAACGTTGAGCATCACCATAAGAGAATAATCGTCCTTGTAGCATTTTGTCTGGCGAAAATCCAATGCCCGGAACAATATTAGCTGGATTAAAAGCCGCTTGTTCAACGTCTGCAAAATAATTTTCGGGATTTCTGTTTAGCTCAAGTACTCCTACATCAATTAAAGGAAAATCTCCGTGGGGCCATACTTTTGTTAAATCAAAAGGATTAAATTCCCAGTTTTTCGCTTGTTCTTCTGTCATAACTTGAATTTTCATGTCCCATTTTGGGAAATCTTTGTTTTCGATACTATCAAACAAATCTCTTTGATGACTTTCGCGGCATTTACCAATTATTTCTTGTGCTTCCTTATCAGTTAGGTTTTTAATTCCTTGCTGTGTTTTTAAATGGAATTTTACCCAGATGCGTTCATTTTTTACATTTATCAAACTATATGTATGGCTTCCGTATCCGTTCATGTGGCGATAAGAATATGGAATACCTCTATCGCTCATTGTTATTGTTACTTGGTGTAGAGCTTCTGGCAAATTGCTCCAAAAATCCCAGTTGTTTTTGGCACTTCTTAGATTGGTTTTTGGATCGCGTTTTACGGCATGGTTTAAATCAGGAAATTTCAATGGGTCTTTAAGAAAAAATACCGGAGTATTGTTTCCGACTAAATCCCAATTGCCTTCTTCGGTATAATACTTCATGGCAAACCCACGAATATCTCTTTCTGCATCGGCAGCACCACGCTCTCCGGCAACTGTTGAGAACCTAACAAATACATCGGTTTTTTTCCCAATTTCTGAGAATATCTTTGCTTTTGTGTATTTGGTTATGTCGTGAGTTACTGTAAATGTGCCAAATGCACCCGAACCTTTAGCGTGCATGCGTCTTTCAGGTATTACTTCTCTGTCGAAATGAGCAAGTTTCTCTAAATACCAAACATCTTGTAA
>JAQVOJ010000014.1 GCA_028702675.1 Bacteroidales bacterium | reverse complement strand
ATACCGATACAGCTAATAATATTTGTAATGTAAGTGAGGCAAAATGGGTAAAAGATGGGGAAAATTTCATTTTTACGGTTAGTGCAAATCGTTTTTTGCGAAATATGGTTCGTGCAATGGTAGGTACTTTAATAGAGGTTGGAAATAATAAGCTTAATCCTGCAGATGTTTTAGATATTTTAGAGGCCAAAAACCGATGCAAAGCCGGACAATCGGTACCTGCTAAAGGATTGTTTTTGTATGATGTGGTGTATGATGATGGGTATAATATTACTAAGTTAGATTTAAAGAATAAAAAATTATTAGAATAGTAATTGTAATACTATAACAATCTTATAATCATACAGAAATACGAATTAATAAAGTCCGGCAATACTTTTTATTTTAAATACTTATCAAGCCAAGCTTTAAACTCACGTTGCCATAAAATTGAGTTTTGTGGTTTTAAAACAAAATGAGTTTCTTCAGGGAAAATTAATAATTTGCTTTCTACTCCGTTTAAACGAGCTGCATTAAAAGCCTGAATGCTTTCGGTATAAGGAATTCTAAAGTCGTACATACCCGAAATAATAAGTATTGGAGTATCCCATTTGTCAACGAACCGGTGAGGTGAATTTGCGTAAGAATTCATTGCAACCTGATTATCTTTTTCCCAATACGCTCCACCTAAATCGTGGTTTACAAAAAACATTTCTTCGGTAGCTGCATATTGACTTTCGAGATTAAACATTCCACAATGCGAAATAAAAGCTTTGAATCTTCCTTCGTGATGTCCGGCAAGCCAGAAAACAGAAAATCCGCCATAACTTGCACCAACAGCACCAATTCTATCTTCATCAATAAAGCTTAATTTTTTCATTTCGTCAACAGCAGTTAAATAATCTTTCATATTTTGTCCACCGTAGTCGCCTGATATTTGGGCGTTCCATTCATGTCCAAAACTTGGTAACCCCCTTCTGTTTGGTGCAATCACAACATAGCCGTTAGACGCCATGATTTGAAAATTCCATCTGTAACTCCAAAACTGACTAACAGCACTTTGGGGACCTCCTTGACAATATAAAATTGCAGGATATTGAGCGGTACTATCGAAATTTGGTGGTAAAATTAACCAAACTAACATTTGCTTACCATCTGAGGTAGTAACCCATTTCTCTTGGAAGTCAGCCATTTCAATATTATCGTAAATATGTTGATTTGTGTGAGTAAGTTGAGTTTCGCTACCTTCATTATCAACAATATAAATCTCAGTAGCTTGTTTTATGCTCATCTTATTGGCAATGATACTATCCTCTCCAAAAAGATCAAAATAGGAATAATCGTGATCACCATTTGTAATTTGTGTTACACTTCTGTTGTTTTTGTCTATTTTATATATCTGATGACGAGCATGATATCCACTGATAAAGTAAATAAAATTATCATCTTTACTCCATACCAAGTGTGAAACATTTTGATCAAAATTTCTTGTTAAATCTTCCTTTTCTTCTGTAATAAGGTTCATTATCATTAACCTGTTTTTATCTGATTCGTAACCGGGTGTTTGCATACTTTGCCATGCAATAAATTCCATATTATTAGAGAATACAGGATATTTGTCGTATCCTAACATTCCTTCAGTAATGTTTTTGGTTTCTTCGGTTTCTGTATTATATAGATATATATCAGAATCTGTGCTTAGTGCATATTGAAAACGAGACATTTTCTTGCAAGTATAAGCAATGTATTTCCCATCTGGACTCCATGTAATTTCAGTATTATCGAAATATGGGCTTAAAGGAGCATCATAAGCTTCACCTTCCATAATGTCGCTTACATTAGTTAATGTATTATTGTCATAATTGGCAACAAAAATATGGCTGTAAGCATAATCGTGCCAAGCATTCCAATGGCGATACATTAAATCCTCAGCTATAATTACATTTACTTCCGGTAAGTCAGGGTAAATATCAGCAGGTGTTTTATCAATTTTAACATCAGAACAGAAAAGCAATTTATCTTGATCAGGCGCAAATTCAAAACTATTTATACCTGATTCTACTTCAGAAATTTTCTGTTTATCAGAACCATCTGAATTCATTATAAAAATTTGTGGCACTCCCTCTTCGGTAGAGATAAAAGCAATTTGTTCGTCGTTGTTTATCCATCGTGGATTAAAACAACTAAATTTACCCGAAGTAAGAGCAGTGGGTTTGCCATTATTAATAGGGATTTTATAAATATGAGTAAAACCCTTATTAAGTTCTAATGAATAATTTGAAATAGTATAAATGATATTTTTACCGTCTTTTGAAATTTGAACTTCACCAATTCTGCCAAATTTCCACAAAATTTCAGGTGTAAGAATCCCTTCTGCAATTTCTTCCTCAGAGAGAGAAACATCAATGCTGAAATTATTAATCATTTTGTTATCTTGTTGCTGATTGCATGATATTGTAATAGCAATTAGAAATAATCCTAAAAGAGACAGTTTAATTTTCTTCATGTTAAAATACTATTTAATCATTTATAAGTAAGCGTAGTTCTAATTCAATAATTTCTTATCTATACTATTTAATCCTTCGATTGCCATATCGTAATTTGGAATAATTTCAAGTGATTTAAAATAATCTGCTTTAGCCGAGTCTAACTTACCCATTAACTCATAAGTATATCCTCTGTTGTAATAAGTTTCTCCCGACATAGAATCAATTTTCAATGCATTTGTAAACTGTTCAATAGCAAGATTATAGCTTTCGGTATATACTAAGTAAACATATCCCAGATTATATCTTGCATTAAAACTATCAGGAAATTTTTCGATTAAGCTTTTGTATTGCGATATACTTTCTTGAATTTTTCCAAACTTTTGCAAGGTAATAGCCGAATTTAAACAGATTTCATAATTATCAGGAAATAACCGAACCGCAGTATTGAAATACTCTACTGCCAGAGGGTCGTTCAATTCATAAAAACTTAGTCCTAGTAAATTATGAGCTTCCCAGTGTTCTGTATTGTATTCAAGAGTTTTTCTAAAATTATGGATTGCATTTGTATTATCTCCATTTTCTCGATATATTAAACCTTTAAGAAAATATGTGTCTGCATTTTGTTTGTTTTGCTTTTCAATAATACTAATTTCGTTTAATGCATCTTTATATTGCTCAACGTAGAAATAAATATGAGCTAAATTAAAATGAGCTTCTCTATTGTTTGGGTAATATTTTACGCATTTCAGTAGTGCGTCTAAAGCTTTTCCGCTTCTACCCATGCTTAAATAATACTCACTAATTTTAATTAAATAATTAGGATTTAGGGAGTCTAATTTTAAAGCAATTTCGAGATCGTTAACAGCTTCAGGCACATTATTGCTTGCATATTGCAGTTCTGCTCTTTTAGCAAACAGTTTATGATTTCGTGGATTTTCTCTAATTTCGTCAGAGAGATTTTGTATAATTTGAACAGTATCGTTTGTTTCAGAAATAGTATTAGTTTCTGTGCTTTTGTTCTTATTTCCTGTGTTGCATGAAACAAAAAACAAAACAACTACAAAAAGTATAGCGATTCTGCGAAAACAGAATTTCTTCATTTAATATTTATTTTGCAATATGATTTTTAACTTTTTCTTCTAACTCTGTACACAGTTCGGGATTGTCGCCTAAAAGTGTTTTTACGGCTTCTCTTCCTTGACCGAGTTTAGTATCACCATAGCTAAACCATGATCCGCTTTTTTTAATTATTTCAGCTTCAACACCAATATCAATTATTTCTCCGATTTTGCTGATACCTTCTCCATACAATATATCAAATTCGGCTTTGCGGAAAGGTGGTGCAAGTTTGTTTTTAACAATTTTTACACGTGTTCTGTTTCCTGTGGCGTCATCGCTGTCTTTTAGTTGTCCAATTTTTCTTATATCAATTCTAATGGTTGAATAAAATTTAAGAGCATTACCCCCTGTAGTTGTTTCGGGGTTTCCAAACATAACGCCAATTTTGTCGCGAAGTTGGTTGATAAATATGCAGGTAGTTTGTGTTTTGTTGATATTTGCAGTAAGCTTACGTAATGCTTGCGACATCAAACGAGCTTGCAGTCCCATTTTCGATTCTCCCATTTCGCCTTCAATTTCGGCTTTGGGAGTAAGTGCTGCAACCGAGTCGATTACAATAATATCAATTGCACCGGAACGAATAAGATTATCGGCTATTTCGAGAGCTTGTTCGCCATTGTCTGGTTGCGATATTAACAAATTTGCTATATCAACACCCAGCTTCTCGGCATAGAATCTATCGAAAGCATGTTCGGCATCAATAATGGCAGCAATACCTCCTGCTTTTTGAGCTTCGGCTATTGCATGAATTGCCAATGTGGTTTTCCCAGAAGATTCAGGACCGAAAATCTCGATTACTCTTCCGCGTGGATAGCCTCCAACACCAAGTGCTAAATCAAGTGATACAGAGCCTGAAGGTATTACTGCAACATCGGCTATAGCCTGATCACCCATTTTCATAATAGCTCCTTTACCAAAATCTTTTTCTATTTTCCCCATAGCCAATTCTACGGCTTTCATCTTTTCTGCTTTAATATTGTCGCTTGTTTTTGCCATTATTATATTTTTAATTTATTTGTGATAATATCTGTTTTGTATGTTCTTTGGTTTTTACTTTTGTAAAAACTTCTTCAATAATTCCATTCTCATTAATAATATATGTAGTACGCAATACGCCTTCGTATGTTTTTCCGTACATTTTCTTCTCGCCCCATGCACCATAAGATTTTAAAATTGTTTTTTCTGTATCACTTATCAAATCAAAAGGTAAATTATATTTTTCAATAAACTTAATATGAGAATTTTCACTATCAGGACTAATACCAATTACTTGATATCCTTTGCTAAGCCACATATTATAATTGTCTCTTAAATCGCAAGCTTCAGACGTACAACCTGGTGTATTGTCTTTTGGATAAAAGTATAAAATCAATTTTTTACCCTTAAAATCTTGTAGTTTTACGTATTCTCCATTTTGATTCTTCCCAATAAAATCAGGAGCTTTCTCTCCAACTTTTAAAACTGACATATATGCATTTTTTTGTTATTACAAATATAGAATTTTTCAATTATTAAACAGCCTAAGCAACTTAAAAGTTTATCAACATTGCAGAAATTTACTTGCTAGTTGTCAATAAGTTTATTAAAAAATGTATATTTATATGATTTTAAAAAATCTTGTTTTATTATTGTATTATAATTGTTGTTGAATAAAGCATTACATTGAGGAATAGAAAGATTATTATTGGTATAATTGTTTTAAGCATTAGTCTGTTTTGTATTAATGCTAAGGCTCAGAGTATTGGAGTAGAACTAAATCCAGGCGAAGAAAAAGTTTTTAAGAGAGCAGTAAAGTCTTTTGAATCCGAAGATTACCTTAATGCAAAGAGAGACTATTCCCAATTAATAACATTATATCCACGAGAGCCATATTTCAATCTTGCTTATGGTGCCTGTATGGTATATACGAATGAAGATTTACGAAAAGCCATAAAATTCTTAAATTATGCTGCTCAAAACGGTGAAGGAGAGGCATATTATTATTTAGGGCTTGCATATCACCTTCAATATATGTTCGACAGAGCATTAACTAATTATGACACTTTTGTAGATAAAGTAGATGAAAAAATTCAGGAAAGGTATCCTTTTGAAAGACAGAGGGATATGGCAAAAAATGGAGAAGAATTAGTCCGGTTTGCTTATAATCTTAATGTAATTGATAAGAAACAAGTAAATCAAGATAAATTTTATTTCTCATACGAACTTTCTTATGCGTATGGCGAAATTGTAAAAACTCCCGATGAATTTAGATCAAAATTTGACAAACGCCGAAATTTCGAAAGCTTGATGTATGTTTCGCATCAGCATAATAAAGCTTTTTTTAGTAGTTATGGTAATAACAGAAACAATTCTCTGGATATTTATTTGGTAGAGCAGCAAAATGGCAAATGGTCTAATCCTAGACCTGTAAGTGGTAATATTAATACTGATGAGGATGAAAATTATCCGTTTTTGCATCCTAGCGGTAATGTATTATATTTTAGCTCAAAAGGACATAATAGCATGGGTGGATATGATATTTTTAGTGCAAAGTATGATGATAATTCGAGAGAATTTGATGACCCGATTAATTTAGATTTTCCTATAAATACTCCCCTTGATGATATTATGTATGTAACAGACCTGTATGGCGAAGAAGCTTGGTTTGCTTCTACACGTGAAACAGAAGCCGGAAAATTAAGTATTTTCAAAATTCTTGTAAACAAAAGTCCTGAAATTTATGTGCTTGATAATATTTCAGACGTGAGGAAACATGCTAAACTAGAAGTTAACACAACAATTACTGCTGATATGCATAAAGTTGATATGGATAGGCTTGCTATATCAGATTATAATTATGAAGAAAATGATAGTGTATTGTTGAGTTTTGAAGATGATGCATTTTTGCAAGATTCTTCTAATAATGATGTTTACGATAAATTATATGTTTCTATTCAGGATTTAATACAAAGTATTGAGGAAAAAATCGATAACTACAATAGTATTATTAATAATTCCGAAATTAAGTTAGAAGAATATGTTAACGAAATAAATGAACTATATATACTTAGAGACGAAATTTCTAATTCCAACTTAGGCGAAAAACAAATCGAAATAGAACTCTCAAAAATTGATGAGCAAATTTTTGAAAAAACACTACTCCTTGACGAAATATTGAAAATAAACAGTTATTACAACAAGCTATTATCTACTAATCAGACAAATTTAAATTATTATACAGATGAATTTAGAAGCTATAGTAAGATATCTGAAAATATTAGTAGCGATATTGAGAAATTAAATCAAATTAAAAAGAATCTGAATCTATTGAATGTTGATAATTCTAAAGAGGAATACTTATCACAAAAACAAAAAGCAAAAAGCGATAATGCTAATAAGATAGAAACATATATAGTAAATATAGACAAAATTAAAACTGAGATTGCTGAAATAGATTCAACAATTGAAGTATTAGGTATTAGGACTTTATCAAATTCAGACAAAACAATACAGCAACAAAACCTTTTAGAAATAAAACGACTTGAGAAACAACGAACAGCAAAAATTAGCGAATACAAAACATTGCTGACTCAATATGAATTTACAAAAAGAAGTTTGCATGAATCGGAGTTGAGTTATCGTTTTTCGGAAGAATTGATTCCTCAATTTTACACTCTTAGTGAAAATGATTCTACTTACAAAAATGAAGATATCAGACAACAAGCTAATGCTTTAATTAATAAGCAAAATCAGAAAAGCCTTAAAGATTTAGCTAAAATTCAGACAGATATTTTAAATAGTAGCGATTATTTTGTAAAACCCCAAATCGATTTCGATAGCTTAATTACTGAAAATAATCATATTAAGGAACAACAAGAAGCCAATAAGAAACTAATCAATGAGTATGAAAAACTTCATAAGCTTGAAATTAATCCTAAATATGAGGGAATTATTGATGGAAAAATTTCTGTTGCAAAAGACTTAATCGAAGAATCTGAAATACTCGCTAAAAAGCTTGATTCAATTAATGATATAGAAACAAGGGAAGAGATAACCGAACAAATAAGTGAAAACCAAACACAGCTTGTTAAAATAAATAATGATATTAATAATGCATTGTCTAATTCGGATGAATTAGTTGATTATAATAATGAAATTTCTGAAATTGTTGTTGATACCTTAGTTGCTGATAATGTGGAGGATACAACACAATTTGTATTAGACGATAATGAATTAATTGCTATAAAAACCGAAGATATTACCTCTGAAATTGAGAAAATAGATTCAGTGAGTAAAGCAAAAACAGAAGAGGATAAACAGCGAATTGAGCAATTTTATGCTAATCTCGAAGATGACATTATTAAAATTGAATCTGAAACAGATGCTGAAAAACAAATACTATTAGCAGATAATTTTATTAATGATTATAAAAATGCAAAAAAAGAACATGCCGAACTATCGCAACAAGAAATTATTGTAAATGAGGAAAAATATGAATATTATAATCAAAAATATGATGACATTAAATCAACTATAACAGATAATGAAAAAACAGAATTGTCTGCCAAGTATCAGGAAGACGCAAAAATACTTAACGCTAAATCAAACGAGCTATTAGAATTTTCTGAAACGATAGATGATGAATCTATTAAACAAGATTATATTATAGAAGCAGCACAATACAAAGAAAAAGCTGTTAATAGTTACCGAAATGCATACGCTGTAATTACAGACGCAGACATTAAAAATTATGAAGATACCGTTTTAGTATCAAGTAGTATAAACTACAAAGCAAAAAGCATAACTGATAACTATAATAAAATAGTAGTTCCAATTATTGAGAGCGAAACAGAAAGTAAGTATTTGGCTCTTAAAAAAGAATGTTTAAAATACGCTTATAATGCTGATTTATATTTGAGCATTGCTGACTCTTTAAATATAGAAATTCAAACATTATCAAATACATTTAAAAGCGCTAATAGTTATGAAAAGTCGGTAATAGGAGATCAAATACTTGTATTAAATACGCATCGGCAAGAAGCATTAGATAGTGCTGTACAATATATTGCTCTTTATCATAATACCCTATATAATATTAATACAAGTATTATTAACGAAAATGAAAATGTATTAAGCGAAGTAGAACAACAGAAAGCGAAAGAAATTGAACAAGATTATTCTGAATATAGTACAAAGAGTAATGCCTTAAATAATAATACTTCAGATTATAAATATGTTCTGCTTGGTGAAGTAATAGTACTTGGCGAAAACTTATTAAAAGACCAAGAAAAAATAATAGGTAAGTTGAATATCGAAAATAGTAAGATTCAAGAGTTTAACAATAGAGTACATTCTGCAAGTTCGGATATGATTGCAACTGAAGCATGGATGGCACAGAATGCTGTTACAGTTTCTGAATATAACTTATATACAGAGCAGAACATTAGCGAAACTATTGATGAATTAGCTGCAAGTTCAGAAAATACAACAAAAGAAATTGATAAACTTTCTGCCGAAAATATAGAATTTAATAAAGAAATAGATAATAAAAGTTTAATAATTAAAGAATTAGAATCGGATTTGGTAGTAGCTGACCAAACTGAAAAGCAAAAGATACAAAAACAAATAAACAAAGCACAAGAAGAACTTAATAATATTGAGAAACAAGTTGAAGAAAACAATGAAGAAATATCTTTATTGGCTTATAATACTGGAAAAGACTTAATAGATAACAAAAAAACTGTATATAAATCGGTTGAAGAAACCGCCAAAACACTAGTACAGCTTGCCGATACTTTATTAAATACAGCTAAAACGATAAGAAATGATGCTAATAACAATAGGAGTAAAATAAATGAACAAGAATATGAAGCAAGAATACAAAAAGCTGATGAGTTAGCAGATGAAGCGATAAGGACAATTGCTATTGCCAATTATGTGGCTGAAAAAGACGAAGCAAAAGTAGCTGAAAAAGTTTTAGAACAGCACAAATTGCGATTAAATGATATTAATGATTATGAATTTGAGCTAGTTGCCGATGGTATTGTTGCCGATGAAGGTTATTTAAGCGATACTATTGAGATAAAAAATAACGAATTAGTTGAACTTACCGATAGTGTAGATACTCAAATAGTTGCAGACAACGAAATCACAAATCGTGTTGACACACTTTATGATGAAGCCGAAGATAATGAACTCCTTATATCTAAAACTGATACAATCCCCCAATTATCAGAAGATGAGGTTATTGCCGATAATATTGTTGATAATGAGCAAGTAAATGAATATGAATTAACGGAAAACGAAATCAAACATGAAATAATTTCAGATAACAGCAAAGATTCAGTTATTAATACTGAATACTATTATTCAGAATTTGATGCTTTAGAAATAGAGATGGAAGACGAAGCATTTTATATAGAGCTTATAGTTAAGGATGAAACTACAGAAAAACGATACAATTCTTATACAGAAAAGCAGAAGAAGTTATCAAAAAAAGTATATAAAACAAATGAAAGAATAGAGAAGCTTAAATATAAGGACTTGTCCCCCAAAAGAGAAGAGAAGAAATACAGAAAATTAGAAAACAAAAAAATTAAGCAAGAGAATAATCTTTATGAGACTGAATTAGGTATGAATTTGTTTGTATATGAAAACAAGCGTCGCTTAATAGACAGTATTGAAGTAGAAAATGCTGAGATATATTCTTATACTAACAATATATTAAGAGAAGCAGATGAGTATCATAAAAAATCAATTGAAATTACAGAATACATCTCAAGCAATAAAAAACTAACAGAAAAAGAGAAGAATGAATTACACAAGGAAGCAAAAAAATATGACGATAAAGCTAATGCTTTAAATAATCAAGCAATCACTTTACGTATGGCAGATGATATGTCGATGATAGAAAAACCATTATTAGTAGAAGTATCAGAATCATCCGAAGAGGAAACGAATAATTACAATAATGAGGTTTTATTAGATACAGTTTTAACAGATGCTGAAATAGTTATTGATACAGATGAAGACGGTTTAACAAAAACATATGATAGAAGTAATACTCCATCTTTTAAAATACTCGATTTAGAGGATAATTTCCCGGAACAAGAAAATAATAAGGATGTTACAGAATTAGGATTATTGTTTAGGATACAATTTGCAGCATACAATCGCTTAATGCCTGAGAGTAGATTCAATATGTCGCCATTGTTTTACGAAGAAATTCCAAACCGAAATATTATAAGGTATATGGTAGGCACTTTTTATACATTTGAAGGAGCCAATACTGCATTGCCAAGAGTTAAAGCACAAGGGTTTAACGATGCATTTATAGTTGCTTACTACAATGGTAATCGTATTTCAATTTATGAGGCTAATCGCTTATTGGCACAAAAAGATATTTTGGCATATAATCAACAATCGGCTGATGAGATTAATATGGTTGAAAATAACCAAGATTATAATGAAACATCACAATATGTTGTATTAGAATATAATGGGACTAATGGTATTGCAACTAATAAGCAGAATGTGCACGAAGAAATGAGTGATGATGTAAAACCGAGAAACGTAAATGCTACACATAATGTTTTCTTAACAGTTCAAATAGGAGCAGGAAAAAATTTAATAGAACCTAATTTGTTATATGGTATAACTACCGACTATATTGAGTTTGCTGATAATGGTTACATAAGGCATCTTAATGGTACTTATTATGATTTAAATTCTGTGATAGCGAATAGAGATAGGATAAAGCTATCGGGTATTGGAGATGCATTTGTGTCGGCTTATGCTTACGGTAAAAAAGTAACTGTAAACGAAGCTTTACAATTATTAGCTAATATGACAGCGGAAGACCTTGCCAAAAATTCGGAAAGTGTGCATGTTAGGCATTCTGATGATGCTAATGAAATAAATGTTATTAATGACACAATAAGCGACACAGACGTAATTGTACAAGATGACAAAGAAAAAACAGAAACCGCAGAAAATTTAGAAACTGAGTTTTATGTTCAAATAGGAGCATATCATAGCGAAGTTGAAGATATGTTATTACAACGATTTGAGAATATTGCACAAGAGGCAGGTATTAAAATTGTTAGATACGATAATGGTTTAGTTATTTATCGGCTTGGTCCATTATCAAATTATCAAGAAGCATTAATATATCAGAAAAGAGCAAAAGGAAATGGTATAAATGATGCATTTATTGTTGTATTACGTAATGGGCAAAGAATTCCATTGAATCAGGTATTGTAAAATTCAAATATTTTTAGTATTATTGCAATATGAGTGCAGGTAAACAAAATAGTGAACTTAAATCTAATCAAAAAAACATTGAGCTTAAGCAGCATTTTTTATTACTACATAATGATGATGTTAACACATTTGAATATGTTATTGATTGCCTTATAGAAATTTGCCATCATGATATTATTCAAGCTGAACAGTGTGCCACACTCGCACATTATAAAGGTAAATGTGAAATTAAAGCCGGAGTTTTCGATAGTCTTAAGCCCTTAAAAGATTTGTTTATAATTAAGGGTCTCAATGTTACAATTGAATAGTTTCAATAAATCTTGTTTAATAGGATCAATGGATAAAAAAAATGAGACAATTAATTGCCTCATTTTTTTTATCCATTTTTTTAAGCTTGAGCTGTAGGTCCACCAAAAGTAAGTGGCATTATGGGACCTTTATTTGGGTCTTTAACTTTAATTTCGCCATTAGCTTGTTCAAATTTTTTAATATTGTCCTGAAGTGCCATCATTAAACGCTTAGCGTGTTCGGGAGTAAGAATTACTCTGGATTTTACTTGAGCTTTAGGTAAGCCTGGCATTATTCTTACAAAATCCACTACAAATTCTGCATTACTATGAGTAATAACAGCTAAATTACTATAAACACCCTGAGCCACATCTTCTTTTAGCTCAATATTAACTTGATTTTTTTTTGCTTTATCTTCCATAATTATTCTTTATTAGTTACTTGGTATTCTTCTAAAGCTTTGTATGCAGCTTCTAATTCTTCCTGATTTGCTACTTTATAATTTCTATATTCACGCATACCAGTTCCGGCAGGAATTAAATGACCTACAATAACATTTTCTTTTAATCCTTCGAGTTTATCGATTTTTCCACTTATAGCAGCTTCGTTTAGTACTTTAGTGGTTTCTTGGAACGAAGCAGCCGACATAAAGCTTTTTGTTTGCAGTGCTGCTCTTGTAATACCTTGTAATATTTGGCTTGATGTTGCAGGAATAGCATCTCTAGCCTCAATTAACTTTTTGTCTCTACGTTTTAGCTGAGAATTCTCGTCACGCAATTTACGTGCTGATATAATTTGACCTGCATGAACATTAGGGGAATCGCCGGCTTCAACCACAACCTTTTTATCAAAAATATCATCGTTTACTTCACGGAATTCCCATTTGTCAACAATAGATTTTTCGAGGAATCGAGTGTCGCCAGGATCTTCGATAAACACTTTACGCATCATTTGTCTAACGATTACTTCAAAATGCTTATCATTAATTTTAACACCCTGTAAGCGATAAACTTCCTGTACTTCATTTACAATATACTCCTGTACCTTTGTGGGTCCTTTAATTGTAAGAATATCTATTGGAGTTATTGCACCATCCGATAGAGGTGTACCAGCTCTAACAAAATCACTTTCTTGGACAAGGATTTGTTTTGATAATGGAACAAGATATTTTTTAACCTGACCTTCTTTTGAAGTAATAATAATTTCTCTGTTACCTCTTTTTATTTTACCAAATTCTACTTGACCATTAATTTCGCTTACAACGGCGGGATTTGATGGATTTCTGGCTTCGAACAATTCAGTAACACGTGGTAGTCCACCTGTAATGTCTCCACCTTTACCAACAATTCTAGGCATTTTAACTAAAACATCTCCTTGCGCTACTTTATCGCCGGAATTAATAGTAATATGAGCACCAACAGGGAGGTTATAAGTTTTAAGGATTTCTTTTTTCGATGATTTTATGTGTAATACAGGAATTTTGCTTTTATCTTTAGTTTCTATTATTACTTTTTCAGGACGGCGAGTAGCTTCAATACTTTCTTCTCTGTATGTAATATCCTCAATTACATTTTCAAATTCAACTTTACCGCCAACTTCGGCAATAATTACAGAGTTGAATGGATCCCAACTGCAAATTAATGAACCTTTTTCAATTTCTTGACCATCTTTTACAAAAAGAGAACTACCGTAAGGAATAGTATTAGTCATTAAATTTATACCTGTCTTTTTATCAATTAATCGCATTTCACCCATTCGTCCTACAACTTTTTCTTCAGTTTGATTCGAAGTTGAGTTAAAATGTTCAATTGTTCTTAAATCATCAAATTCAATTATACCATTATATTTTGCTCTAATCGAAGATTCGGCTGCTATATTACCGGCTACACCACCAACGTGGAAGGTTCTAAGAGTAAGCTGTGTTCCTGGTTCTCCAATCGATTGTGCTGCAATTACACCAACGGCTTCTCCTTTTTGTACCATTCTTCCGCTTGCAAGGTTACGACCATAGCATTTTGAGCATACACCTTTGCGCGATTCGCATGTTAGTACTGAACGTATTTCAACCTCTTCGATTGGTGATTCTTCAATTTGAGTAGCAATTTCTTCGGTAATTTCTTCGCCAGCCTCAATTATTATTTCTCCTGTAAGTGGATGATAAATATCGTGAACAGCAGTACGACCTAAAATTCTTTCATATAATGTTTCTACTACCTCTTCATTTTTCTTGATAGCCGTTGCAACAAGACCTCTTAATGTTCCGCAGTCTTCTTCTAAGATAACTACATCTTGTGCTACATCAACTAATCTACGTGTAAGATATCCTGCATCAGCAGTTTTAAGAGCGGTATCAGCAAGACCTTTACGAGCACCGTGAGTAGAAATAAAATACTCAAGGATAGAAAGTCCTTCTTTAAAGTTTGATAGAATAGGGTTCTCAATAATTTCTGAACCGGTAGCAACCGATTTTTGTGGTTTAGCCATCAAGCCCCTCATACCGCAAAGCTGTCGAATCTGCTCTTTAGAGCCACGAGCACCTGAGTCAAGCATCATATAAACAGAGTTAAAACCCTGATTATCTGTTGCTAACTGTTTCATTACTTCATGGGTTAATTTTGCATTGATATGTGTCCATACATCAATAACTTGATTATATCTTTCATTATTTGTTATTACACCCATTTCGTAATTATTCGAAATTTCTTCAACTTGGGCATAACCGGATTCTATCATACGAATCTTTTCGTCAGGAACAATAACATTATCGAGATTAAACGATAATCCACCATTAAAAGCAGTATTAAAACCTAAAGATTTGATATCGTCAAGGAAATTTGCAGTTGCAGCTGTTCCACAACGCTTAAGAACCATACCAATGATTTGACGTAAAGATTTTTTAGTTAAAATTTCGTTGATATATCCAACTTTTTGGGGAACAACTTGATTTAACAGTACTCTACCACATGTTGTTTCAATAATATGATTTATTTTATTACCATCAGTATCTATATCATCTATTCTAACTTTAATAATGGCATGCAAATCGAGTTTACCTTCATTATTTGCAATAATTACCTCTTCTGGTGAATAGAAAGTTTTACCTTCACCCATACTTCCTTTTCTGTCTTTTGTCAGGTAATATAAACCTAGAACCATATCTTGCGAAGGTACCGTAATAGGAGCACCGTTAGCTGGATTTAGAATATTGTGTGAAGCTAGCATTAATATTTGAGCTTCAAGAATAGCAGCGTTCCCAAGTGGTAAGTGAACAGCCATTTGGTCGCCATCGAAGTCGGCATTAAATGCGGTACAAACCAATGGGTGTAATTGTATTGCTTTCCCTTCAATCATTTTGGGTTGAAATGCTTGAATTCCTAGCCTGTGCAAAGTAGGAGCACGGTTAAGCATAACAGGATGTCCTTTAAGAACATTTTCGAGTATATCCCAAATTACAGCATCTTTACGTTCAACAATTTTCTTTGCTGATTTTACTGTTTTTACAATGCCTCTTTCTATTAATTTTCTGATTATAAATGGCTTATAAAGTTCGGCAGCCATATCTTTAGGAAGTCCGCACTCATGCATTTTAAGTTCGGGTCCTACAACAATTACCGAACGTGCCGAATAATCTACTCTTTTACCAAGCAAATTCTGACGAAATCTTCCTTGTTTCCCTTTTAAGCTGTCGCTTAAAGATTTTAATGGTCTGTTTGCATCTGTTTTTACGGCATTTGATTTACGACTATTGTCGAATAAAGAATCTACCGATTCTTGCAACATACGTTTTTCATTTCTTAAAATAACTTCAGGAGCTTTTATTTCAAGAAGTCTTTTAAGTCTGTTGTTTCTTATTATTACTCTACGATACAAGTCATTTAAATCTGATGTTGCAAATCTTCCACCATCAAGAGGTACTAATGGGCGAAGTTCAGGAGGAATTACGGGAATAACTTTCATAATCATCCATTCAGGACGATTTGTTTCTTTCGAAGCTCTAAATGCTTCAATTACACTCAGTCGTTTTAGAGCTTCGTTTTTTCTTTGCTGCGATGTTTCTTTATTTGCTTTATCACGCAAATCGTAAGACATTGTATCTAAATCAAGGCGCGATAGTAAATCATAAACAGCATCAGCTCCCATTTTAGCAATAAATTTATTTGGGTCATCATCTTCGAGCAGGTGATTATCTTTTGGGAGCGAATCTAAAACTTCTAAATACTCATCTTCAGTTAAAAAATCAAGATATTGAATCCCTTCGGCTTCTTTTACGCCAGGCTGTATTACTACATACCTTTCGTAATAAATAATCGAATCTAATTTTTTTGAAGGAAATCCTAATAGATAGCCAATTTTATTTGGTAAAGTCTTAAAGTACCAAATATGAGCTACTGGAACTTCCAATTTTATGTGTCCGATTCTTTCTCTTCTTACTTTCTTTTCGGTAACTTCTACACCACATCTGTCGCAAACTATTCCTTTATAGCGTATGCGTTTATATTTACCGCAGTGGCACTCATAATCTTTTACGGGTCCGAAAATTCTCTCACAGAAAAGTCCGTCACGTTCAGGTTTATACGTCCTGTAATTTATTGTTTCGGGTTTTGTTACTTCACCGCTTGAGCGGTCAAGGATTTCTTCGGGAGAAGCTAAACCTATTCTTATATAATCAAAATTTGGTTTTGCTTTATTATCTTTTCTGAAAGCCATGTTTATATATGTTTAATTTTTTTCTATCTAAATTATTCTAATTCTACACTAAGACCTAGTCCACGCATTTCGTGCAGTAAAACATTTAAGGATTCGGGTATTCCTGGTTCCGGCATTGGATCACCTTTTACAATTGCTTCATATGTTTTAGCTCTACCAATTACGTCATCCGATTTTACTGTAAGTATTTCTTGTAAAATATTGGCAGCACCAAATGCTTCGAGAGCCCAAACTTCCATTTCACCAAAACGTTGACCTCCAAATTGCGCTTTACCACCAAGTGGTTGTTGTGTTATTAGTGAATATGGACCAATTGAACGGGCATGCATCTTGTCTTCTACCATATGACCAAGCTTAAGCATGTAAATAATACCTACAGTAGCTGGTTGATCAAACTTTCTACCTGTTCCACCGTCATATAAGTGGCATTTACCATATTTAGGAATACCAGCCTCTTCGGTAAGTTTATTAATTTCCTCAATAGAAGCTCCGTCAAAAATTGGTGTTGCAAATTTTAATCCTAGTTTTTGCCCTGCCCAACCTAATACAGTTTCGTAAATCTGTCCTAAGTTCATTCTTGATGGTACACCTAATGGATTAAGAACTATATCTACTGGAGTTCCATCTTCCATAAATGGCATATCTTCTTCTCGAACAATTTTCGCCAAAATACCTTTGTTACCATGACGTCCTGCAAGTTTATCGCCTACACGTATTTTTCGTTTACTGGCAAGATATACTTTAGCAAGTTGAATTATGCCGGCAGGTAGTTCATCACCAATACTAATATTGAGTCTTTCTCTACGAGCTTCTCCTTCTATATGTTTATATTCAATTATAAAGTTAAATAAAACTTTCTCAATAAGATTGTTCTTTTTCTTATCTGTTGTCCATTTAGAAGGATTAACGGTTAAGAAATCAACTTCGTTTAGTTGCTTTTGTGTAAATTTTGTTCCTTTTGGGATAATGTCGTTATTGAAATTATCTTTAACTCCTTGTGAGGTTTTACCATTAACAATAGTAAACAATTTATCAATAAGTTTTGATTTTAGAGCTGCCACATTTTCGTTAAATTCGGCATCAATTTTTTCCAGAAGAACTTTATCTTGATTTTTTGTTTTTCTATCTTTTATAGTTTTAGCAAATAATTTTTTATCAATTACGACTCCGTTAGTACTAGGCGATGCTTTTAAGGAAGCATCTTTAACATCACCGGCTTTTTCACCAAAAATCGCACGCAGGAGTTTCTCTTCAGGTGAAGGATCAGACTCCCCTTTTGGAGTAATTTTCCCAATTAAAATATCTCCGGGTTTTACATATGCCCCGATTCTTATTATCCCATTTTCATCAAGGTCTTTTGTAGCAGTTTCACTTACATTTGGAATATCCGAAGTTAGTTCTTCAACACCTCTTTTAGTGTCTCTAACTTCGAGTTGATGCTCTTCAATATGAATAGAAGTGAACATATCTTCGCGAACTACTCTTTCACTAATTACAATGGCGTCCTCAAAATTATAACCTTTCCACGGCATAAATGCAACCTTAAGGTTTCTGCCAAGAGCCAATTCTCCATCTTGAGTAGCATAACCTTCAGTAATAATATCTCCTTTTGTTACTCTATCACCTTTTTTTACTAAAGGTTTAAGGTTGATACATGTGCTTTGATTCGTTTTTTGGAATTTTGGAAGTTTGTATGTTTTTATTTCATCTGTAAATGAGATAAATTTTTCCTCTTCGTTAAAATCGTAACGAATGATAATTTCTTCAGAATCTACATATTCTACGACACCATCTCCTTCGGCAATAATAAGATTTCTGGAATCTTTAGCTACATAAGCTTCAATACCTGTTCCAACAATTGGAGATTCAGGATTAACCAATGGTACAGCTTGACGCATCATATTTGATCCCATAAGAGCTCTATTTGCATCATCATGTTCCAAGAATGGGATGAGCGATGCAGCGATAGATGCAATTTGGTTAGGAGCAACGTCCATTAAATGAACATTATCTATATCCTCAAGAGGATAATCGGCTTCAACTCTGGCTTTAACTTTTGGGTTTAAAAATTTACCGTTATCGTCAATAGGAGCATTTGCTTGAGCAACAATTTGTTGTTCTTCTTCTTCTGCACTTAAATAAACGACATTATCGCTTAAGTCAACAATACCATTATTTACCTTTCTATAAGGTGTTTCAATAAAACCTAAATTGTTAACTTTAGCATAAACGCACAATGAAGATATTAAACCGATATTTGGTCCTTCAGGGGTTTCTATTGGGCATAGTCTTCCATAGTGGGTATAGTGAACGTCTCGAACTTCGAAACCTGCACGTTCACGTGATAATCCTCCTGGTCCTAAAGCCGACATACGTCTTTTATGGGTCATTTCCGCTAAAGGATTGGTTTGATCCATAAATTGCGAAAGCTGATTAGTTCCAAAGAAAGAGTTAATTACAGACGAAAGTGTTTTTGAATTAATTAAATCAATTGGGTGAAATACTTCGTTGTCTCTTACATTCATTCTTTCTCTGATTGTTCTTGCCATACGAGCAAGTCCAACTCCAAACTGATTTGCTAATTGCTCACCTACAGTTCTAACTCTACGATTACTTAGATGGTCGATATCATCAATATCAGCTTTTGAGTTAATCAGTTCAATGAGATATTTAATAATTGCGATAATATCTTCGCGAGTAAGTGTTTTTACATTAATATCTTCTTCCAAGCCCAATTTACGATTTAGGCGATATCTTCCAACTTCTCCTAAGTCGTATCTTTTGTCAGAAAAGAAAAGTTTATCTATAACATCCCTTGCAGTAGCTTCGTCGGGTGGTTCACTATTTCTTAATTGGCGATAAATATGTACTACTGCTTCTTTTTCGGAGTTACATGGGTCTTTTTGCAATGTATTATAAATAATTGCGTAGTCAGAAGTGTTTTGGTTTTCTTTATGTAAAAGAATAGTTTTTGATCCTGATTCCACAATTTTAGGGATATCTTCTTGAGTGATAATAGTTTCTCTATCTACAACTACTTCGTTACGTTCGATAGAAACTACTTCGCCTGTATCTTCATCAACAAAGTCTTCAATCCATGATTTAAGGACTCTGGCGGCCAGTTTACGGCCAATCATTTTCTTAAGTCCGGTTTTAGAAACTTTAACTTCTTCGGCGAGGTTAAAAATTTCAAGAATTTCTTTGTCGCTTTCGAATCCGATAGCACGAAGAAGTGTAGTAACAGGCAATTTTTTCTTACGGTCGATATAGGCATACATTACAGAATTAATATCTGTAGCAAATTCTATCCAAGAGCCTTTAAAAGGGATTATTCTTGCGGAATAAAGTTTAGTGCCATTAGCATGGATACTTTGTCCGAAAAACACTCCGGGTGAGCGATGTAATTGTGATACAACAATTCGCTCAGCACCATTAATTACAAAACTACCTCCTGGAGTCATATAAGGTACAGTTCCAAGCCAAACGTCTTGTATAGTAGTTTCAAAATCTTCGTGTTCGGGGTCGGTACAATACAATTTAAGTTTTGCCTTAAGGGGGACACTATAAGTTAATCCTCTTTCAACACAATCTTGGATGCTATATCTTGGATAGTCAACAGTATAATCCAAAAATTCCAGGACGAAATTATTTCTTGTGTCTGATATTGGGAAGTTTTCTTGAAAAACTTTATATAATCCTTCTTTTTTTCGCTGTTCGGCAGTAGATTCAATTTGAAAGAATTCTTGGAAAGCTTTTATTTGAATTTCTAGAAAATCAGGGTATTCGAACTGATTTTTGATTGAAGCGAAATTTATTCTTTTGTTTACTTTACTAGCCATGTATTTTGATTTAAAACGGAATTTATTCTATAACAACGAAAGGTTTAAAACCCGAAACGGGTTTTAAACCTAATTTTAAAAGCATATTTATGCTTATTATTTAACCTCAACTTCGGCTCCAGCTTCTTCAAGTTTTGCTTTCAGTTGTTCGGCTTCGTCCTTATTTACTCCTTCTTTTACTGGTTTTGGTGCTGAATCAACAAGTTCTTTTGCTTCTTTAAGTCCAAGACCTGTAAGTTCTTTTACTAATTTAACTACTTGAAGTTTTGCTTGTCCTGCTGCTTTGAGAACAACATCAAATTCTGTTTGTTCTTCAGCGGCGGCGGCTTCACCACCTGCTGCTGGTCCTGCAACTACTGCAGCAGCTGCAGCTGGTTCTATACCATATTCTTCTTTAAGGATGTCTGCTAATTCATTAACGTCTTTAACAGTGAGGTTTACTAACTCTTCTGCTAATTTTTTAAGATCTGCCATTTTAATTGATTTTTACTTGGGTTTACCTAATTTATTTAATCTCTCTCTGATAGTGTTTTTACAACACCTGCAATAATATTTCCTCCAGACTGCAATTGTCCGAGAACGGTTTGCATTGGTGATTTCAACAGATGAATAACATCAGCAATAAGTTCTTCTTTTGATTTTAGATTTGCTAAAATATCCAATTGTTCTTCGCCAATATAAAACGACTCTTCGGCATATGCACCTTTCAAAACGGGTTTGTCGTGTGATTTTCTAAATTCTTTGATTAGTTTAGCAGGGACATTAGCCGTATTGCAGAACATTATAGAAGTATTATTCTTTAATAGTTCATAGATAGGCTCAAAATCTTTTTCTGTTCCGTCTAATGCTAACTTAAACAATGTATTTTTAACCATAACGAGTTTAACCTCTTGTTCGGCGCATCTACGTCTAAGGTCGGAAGTATCTTTTGCATTAAGGTTTGCTAAGTCGGTCAAATAAAAATGACCAAACTCATTAAGCTTTTCCTTTAGTTCCTCGATAAGCTCGTTTTTTCTTTCGCGTATCATAATTTCTAATTATAAAAATTACTGAAATGATTTCGGGTCAATTTCGATTCCAGGACTCATAGTACTACTTAGGAAAATGCTTTGAACATAAGTTCCTTTTGCAGCGCTTGGTTTCAATTTAAGAATTGTTTGCATCAATTCATTTGCATTTTCAACAATTTTTTCTACATCAAACGAAACTTTGCCAATTCCTGCATGAATAATACCATATTTGTCAACTTTAAAATCGATTTTCCCCTTTTTTACGTCGGCTACAGCTTTACCAATATCCATTGTAACTGTGCCTGCTTTTGGATTCGGCATTAAACCTCTCGGGCCAAGAACCTTCCCTAACTTACCAATCTTAGCCATTACTTGAGGCATAGTAATGATAATATCTATATCTGTCCAACCTTTCTGGATTTTCTCGATATAGTCATCAAGGCCAACATAGTCAGCTCCTGCCTCTTTTGCCTCATCTTCCTTATCGGGGGTACAAAGCACGAGTACGCGTATTACTTTTCCGGTTCCGTGTGGTAAAGAACATATTCCCCTAACCATTTGATTGGCTTTTCTGGGATCTACACCTAATTTTACATCAATATCAACAGATGCGTCAAATTTTGTGTAAGTAATATCTTTAACAACACGAGCACCTTCAAGGATATCGTACTTTTTGCTTTTTTCCAATTTGGATAAAGCTTCTTTTCTATTTTTATTAATCCTTGCCATATTAAAATACAGTGCTATTTAATTGGTTTTTAAAAAGGGTTATCACCTTTTATTGTGATACCCATACTTCTAGCGGTTCCAGCAACCATCTTCATCGCTGATTCAATAGTGAAAGCATTTAAATCAGGCATTTTATCTTCTGCGATAGTTTTTACCTGATCCCATGTAACTGCTCCAACTTTGACTCTATTTGGTTCGGAAGAACCTTTTTTAAGTTTTGCTGCTTCTATTAATTGCACAGCTACCGGTGGTGTTTTTACAATAAAATCAAACGATTTGTCGCCATAAACTGTAATAACAACCGGAAGCACTTTACCTGCTTTATCTTGGGTACGTGCATTAAATTGTTTGCAAAACTCCATAATATTCACTCCTTTAGCTCCTAATGCAGGACCTACAGGAGGTGAAGGGTTGGCTGCGCCACCACGAATTTGAAGTTTAATAAATCCTTCAACTTTTTTAGCCATAACTTTTTAAAACTAAAATGTTTAATCTTTCTCAACTTGCATAAAGCTAAGTTCTAGCGGGGTTTTACGGCCAAATATTTTAACCATAACCTTTAGCTTTTTCTTTTCTTCATGCACTTCTTCGATAACTCCGTTAAATCCATTAAACGGACCATCAATCACTTTTACCGATTCGCCAACAAAAAATGGGATATTGAGTTCTTCATCACTATCTGCAAGTTCATCAACTTTGCCCAAAATTCTGGCAACTTCGGTAGGACGCAAGGGAATTGGTTTTCCATCTTTAGTGCCTAGAAAACCTAATATTCCGGGAACAGCTCTGATAACGTGCTCTACCTCTCCACCAAGTATAGCTTCTATCAAAATGTAACCGGGATAAAAATTTCGCTCTTTACTGATTTTTTTCCCTTTTCTAATTTGGTAAACCTTTTCAGTAGGAATCAATACTTGCGAAACTAGATGAGTTAGGCTTTGACGTGAGATTTCATTTTCGAGGTATTCTTTAACCTTTTTTTCTTTCCCACTCAATGCTTTAACAACATACCATTTTTTATCAAGTTCACCCATGCTACCCTCCAAAAAAATTAATAAAATAAGCCATATAGAAATTCAAGAATATTTCTGAACGAAACATCCATTGCATATACTAATAAGGCTATAATAACGGAAGCAACCATTACAACAATTGCACTTGTTTGCAACTCCGACCAAGTTGGCCACGTAACTTTATGAACCAACTCGTCGTAAGTACTTTTAAAATATGTTTTTACTTTTGACATATCTGTTTACATACTCATAATTTGCACGGGTGGTAGGAATCGAACCCACAGCCTACGGTTTTGGAGACCGTCGCTCTGCCAATTGAGCTACACCCGTAAACATAAAAATTAATTCGGTATAAAAACCGAATTAATTTTTATATAAATTATTATTAATCAGCAACTTCAATAATTTGACCAGCTCCAACTGTACGTCCACCTTCACGAATAGCGAAACGTAAACCAACATTACAAGCAACTGGATAAATCAAAGTTACTTCAATAGTAACATTATCACCAGGCATTACCATCTCAACTCCATCAGGAAGTTTAATTTCTCCTGTAACGTCTAATGTTCTAAGGTAGAACTGAGGACGATAGTTATTGTGGAATGGAGTATGACGTCCACCTTCTTCTTTTTTAAGAACGTAAACTTCTGCCTTAAATTTAGTATGAGGTTTGATTGAACCAGGTTTAGCGATAACCATACCTCTTTTAATTTCTTTTTTATCAACGCCACGAAGTAATAAACCAACGTTATCGCCAGCTTCGCCACGATCGAGAATTTTACGGAACATTTCAACACCTGTAATAACTGTTTTACGTCCTTCTGCACCTAAACCTATTAGGTTCATTTCGTCGCCTGTATTAACAACACCTGTTTCGATACGACCAGTTGCAACTGTACCACGTCCTGTAATTGAGAATACGTCTTCAACGGGCATAAGGAATGGTTTTTCGTTTTCGCGAGGAGGAATTGGAATCCACTCATCAACAGCGTTCATAAGATCCATTACTTTTTCTTCCCATTTTTCTTCTCCATTGAGTCCACCTAAAGCAGAACCTCTAATAAAGGGGGTATTGTCGCCGTCGAATTCGTAGAAGTCTAACAATTCTCTAACCTCCATGTCAACCAACTCGATGAGTTCTTCATCGTCAACCATATCTACTTTATTGAGGAATACTACAATTTTTGGAACATTTACCTGACGAGCGAGCAAAATATGTTCGCGGGTTTGAGGCATAGGACCATCTGTAGCAGCCACTACCAATATTGCTCCGTCCATTTGAGCAGCACCTGTTACCATATTCTTTACATAGTCGGCGTGTCCTGGACAGTCAACGTGAGCATAGTGTCTTGATTCAGTTTGATACTCAACGTGAGCAGTGTTAATGGTAATACCACGTTCCTTTTCTTCTGGAGCATTGTCGATAGCATCGAATTCAATCTCTGCAGACAAACCTTTTTTTGCCAGCACTTTTGTAATGGCTGAGGTCAAAGTGGTTTTACCATGGTCAACGTGGCCAATTGTGCCAATATTAACGTGCGGTTTGGTTCTTTCGAATTTTTCTTTAGCCATGGTTTAAAAATTTACTTTAAAATTTAAAATTTAATTTATTTATTAATTCACATATTATTATAACGTCAAGAATAAGAGCCAAAGACGGGAATTGAACCCGTGACCTCTTCCTTACCAAGGAAACGCTCTACCCCTGAGCTACTTTGGCAGAAAAAGAGCGGGAAACGAGGCTCGAACTCGCGACCCCAACCTTGGAAGGGTTGTGCTCTACCAACTGAGCTATTCCCGCATCCTGCAATATTAGTGTTGTGGGGAGAGCAGGATTCGAACCTACGAAGGCGTACGCCAGCAGATTTACAGTCTGCCCCAGTTGGCCACTTTGGTATCTCCCCAAACAAAAATTATCAACTTGAGCCAATGAACGGACTCGAACCGCCGACCGGCTGATTACAAATCAGCTGCTCTACCAACTGAGCTACATTGGCTTTAATAGTTGTTTTCAACTCAAATTATCAACATTTTAAGAACGACCTAAATACCTTTCTAAAAAGGTTTGCAAATGTATAAATAATTTGATTGATTCCAAAAAAAAAAGATATTTTTTATAAAATCATAGTCCGCGTTGCTTTTTCTTAGACTTTAAAATCTGACGACGGAGTGCCTGTGTTGCTGTATCAATAGACTCTTCAAAGGTTTTTGTCTGCTTCTTGGCAAATAAATCATTTACTCGTGGAATATCTATTTTTATTTCTGCGATTTTGTTGTCTCGTTCTCCATTGTTTTCTAATTTTAATGTTACATCTGCTCCTAAAATATCATCCGAAACCTGAGATAGTTTTCCTACTTTGTTTTCGATGTAGTCGATTAATTTCTTATCGGCATCAAAATGTAAAGAGTGAATTGTAATATTCATGTTGTTTCCTCCTTAATTAAATTATGCTCTGGGATGAGCTTGGTTATATACTTTTTTTATTTGCTCAAATGTGTTGTGTGTATAAACTTGTGTTGCTGATAAATTACTATGACCTAATAATTCTTTAATAGCATTTAAGTCGGCGCCATTATTTAACATATGGGTAGCAAAAGTGTGCCTGAGTACATGAGGTGATTTTTTTTGTATTGTAGAAATTACACTAAGGTAATGATTTACCTTACGATATATGAATTTACTGTAAGCTCCGGATCCTTTATTAGTTAAAATGAAAGGAATATTTGAAGACATATTTAATCCACTTTTTTTCTTCACTGATTCGTACCTTATTATTAAATTAATAATATAATTGTTTAACGGAATAATTCTTTGTTTATTTCGTTTGCCTGTAACTTTAACTGTTTTTTCAGATGTGCTGATATCAATGTTTCTAAGACCTACCATCTCAGATACACGCATTCCTGTATTGTATAACATCTCAAGAATAATTCTGTCGCGAATCCCTGAAAAATCATCTGTAAATAGTCCGGGTATATCGAGTTCATTCATTTGATGTTCGGGAACAAATTCCGGAAGTTTTTTACTCATCTTGGGAGGATTTACTCTTAGAGCAGGATTACTTGTAATGTAAGAGTTTTGTTGAAGGTATTTAAAATATACTCTTAAACTTGTAATTTTGCGATGTACGGTTCTTGGCTTAACTCCTTCAGATATTAAACTTATCATCCAATTTCTTATATGCTTTATTTCTACATATTTTTCTAAATCAATTTCTTCTTTTAATTTTAGAAATTGGAAAAATTGATTTATATCTTGAATGTATGCAATTACTGTATTATGCGAATATCTCTTTTCGTAAGTAAGATATTTCTCAAATTGTTTTATTAACATATGTCAATTATAATCACGTAATAATATTTACGTAAATAATTAGGCTTTGTTTCAAAAAACAAGCGAAAAATAACTAAAAAACAAAAACTATTGCTCTAAATCTTGCAGTTTCTGTCTGTACATAGCGCGTAGCTTTTGCTGACGCTTTTCTATCGAAGGTTTTGTGAATGCTTGACGATTACGTAATTCTTTAATTACTCCTGTCTTCTCAAATTTACGTTTAAAGCGTTTTAATGCTCTGTCAATGTTTTCGCCTTCTTTTACAGGTACTATAATCATATCCGTTAGTATTTTCTATTTTTAGGGCTGCAAATATATACAATATATTTATTCTTTCAAAAAGAAAAATTATTTGTAATAAATGGTTTTTAGAAACTAAACATTTGTATTATTGTATGCTTAATAAGAAGAAGTAAATAATTAAAGGTTCTACATAATGTTTTGCAATATAATAGTATTAGATTATGTATTGATTTTATAATTTTGACTAAAAATAATAATTTATGACATTAATTAAATCTATTTCAGGGATTAGAGGTACAATTGGTGGTAAACAAGGAGAAGGACTTAGCCCTATTGATATTGTAAAGTTTACTGCGGCTTATGCTGATTTGATTCAAAATCTAAACAAGAAAAAGAGCATTAGTATTGTAACAGGTAGAGATGCAAGAATTTCGGGGAAAATGGTACATAGCATTGTTAATCAGACTTTATGTAGCATGGGGTGTAATGTAATTGATATTGGTATGGCAAGTACACCAACTACCGAAATGGCTGTAAAATTTGAAAATGCCTATGGAGGAATAATTATTACTGCAAGTCATAACCCAAGACAATGGAATGCATTAAAACTTTTGAATAATAAAGGGGAGTTTTTAAATGCCGAAGAGGGGAAATACATTTTAAAGCTTGCAGAAGCAGCAGAATTTGATTTCTCTGATATCGACAATATTGGCACTGTTTCTTTTATTGGTAATTATGAGTTGAAGCATATTAGGTCAATTATAGATTTAGAGTTGGTTGACATTAGTGCAATACAAAAAGCTAATTTTACGGTTGCAATTGATTGTGTTAATTCTGTTGGAGGTATATGTATTCCCCCTTTGCTTAAAGCTTTAGGAGTTAAAGAAATTATAGAGTTATATACGGAGCCAACAGGTGAATTTCCACACAATCCTGAACCTTTACCTGAGCATTTAACCGAAATTTCGGAGCTTATAGTAAACAAAAAAGCTGATGTCGGCTTTGTTGTTGACCCTGATGTTGATAGGCTGGCTATTGTTTGTGAAGATGGAAAAATGTTTGGAGAAGAATACACGTTAGTTGCTGTGGCTGATTACATTCTTCAGCATAAAAAAGGAAATACTGTAAGTAATATGTCTTCAACACGTGCACTTAGAGATATTACAGAATCTTATGGCGGAAAACATTTTGCTTCGGCTGTTGGAGAAGTAAATGTGGTTGCTGAAATGAAAAAACAAAATGCAGTTATAGGTGGAGAGGGTAATGGAGGAGTTATTTATCCACCGCTTCATTATGGTAGAGATGCATTAGTTGGGATTGCATTGTTCTTAACCAATCTTGCAAAACGAGGAACTTCTGTATCTAAGCTTAGGGCAGGTTATCCTAACTATGTAATTTCAAAAAATAAAATACAACTTACACCCGATATTGACGTGGATAATGTATTATCATTAATACACAAGAAATATCAAGATAAGGAAATTAATACTGCTGATGGTATTAAGATAATATTTAATAATTCTGAATGGGTACATCTACGTAAATCGAATACTGAACCTATTATTAGGATTTATGCAGAAAGTACTAACAATAAAAATGCTGATTTATTAGCTCAAAATATTATTAAGGAAATAAATATACTTATTGATTAGCATCTACCACTTTTGTGATAAATGAGATGATTCATCTACACAAAGTTCTGCTTCTGCTCCCATTACTACCGAATGGTTACCTAAAATATGCCCAACTGAAAAATTAAATGCTATCGGATAATTGTATTCGTTAACATGCTCGGCAATAATTTCATAAGCATTTTTTCCAAAAGGATTATCATTGTCAAGCATATCGGTAAAGCCCCCTACAACTAAGCCTCTAATTTGTTTAAAGATGCCGGCAAGTTTAAAACTCCACATTATTCTATCAAGTTTGTATAAGTATTCGTTTAGGTCTTCGATAAGCAAAATTTTATTTTTTAAGTCTGGCATATATGGTGTTCCTAAAAGTCCTGCTAATACAGATAGGTTTCCTCCTGTTAATAATGATTTTACTTTTCCTGTTTTATTAAGAAAGTGGTTTTTAAAATTATATTCTAAATTATTGTTTTCTAAAGCTTGAAAAAGATATTTTGCTGCAATGAAGTCATCATTACTAATGCTCTTAGCCATAGGTCCATGAATGCTAGCAATACCTGCATTTTGAAAAGCACTATGCAATACTGTAATATCACTAAAACCAACTACCCATTTAGGGTGTTTTTTTATTTCCGTAAAGTTTAATTTATCTACAATTCTGATAGCACCATATCCACCTCTTGCACAAAGTATGCAAGAAATTTCAGGATTATCTAAGGCATTTTGCAAGTCTTCAAGTCTTTGGCTATCTGTTGCAGCATACTGATAATAATTCCCTTTTGCATGTTTTAATATTTTTACTCTATATCCTTTTTGTTCTAATTTTGTTTTTGCATTATCAATTATATTAGAATTTATTCGACCCGAAGGACTTAGAATTGCGATTAAATCATTCTGTTTAAGTTTAGGTGGAATTATCATAATATCAAATTAGAAATAATAAAGTAAATATTAATTTGCTCAAAATTAATATTTATATCTCAATATTTGCAACACTATAGATTTGACATACTTTTAATTGAGTAAACTAAATTATCTACATTTTGAGCTGTATTCTTATCTTTGCAAAAAAAATTGAAATGATGAAAGAATATAAAAGATACTTAATAACTTCGGCTTTGCCATATGCAAACGGTCCCATTCACATTGGACATTTAGCAGGAGTATATGTTCCGGCAGATATTTATGTTAGATATTTAAGACTTAGAGGAAAAGATGTGTTATTTATTGGTGGTTCAGATGAACATGGAGTACCCATAACTTTAAGAGCTAAAAATGAAGGTATTACCCCCCAACAAGTAGTTGATCGTTATCATAAAATTATAAAAAAGTCATTTTCTGAATTTGGGATTAGTTTCGATATCTATAGTAGGACGAGCAGTAAATTGCACCATAAAACTGCTGCAGAGTTTTTTATTACCATGATAGAAAAAGGAGAATTTGTTGAAAAAATTAGCGAACAGTATTATGATGAACAAGAACAAGAGTTTTTAGCAGACAGATATATTAAGGGGACTTGTCCTAAATGTGGTTACGAGGATGCCTATGGAGATCAATGCGAGAAATGTGGGAGTTCGTTAAGTCCAACAGAATTATTAAATCCACATTCCGTAATAAGTGGGAATAAGCCAATTTTAAAAGAAACAAAGCATTGGTATTTGCCTTTAGATAAATACGAAGATGAGTTGAAGCAGTGGATATTAGAAGATCATAAGGAGTGGAAATCCAATGTTTATGGACAATGTAAATCGTGGATTGATAGTGGACTTAAGCCCCGTGCCGTTACTCGTGATTTGGATTGGGGTGTACCAGTTCCGCTTGAGAATGCCGAAGGCAAAGTTCTTTATGTTTGGTTTGATGCACCTATCGGTTATATTAGTGCTACACGTGAGCTTACAAAAGATTGGGAAAAATACTGGAAAGATAAAGAAACTCGTTTAATACATTTTATTGGAAAAGATAATATCGTTTTTCATTGTATTATATTTCCAAGTATGCTAAAGCACGAGGGTAGTTATATACTCCCTGATAATGTGCCTGCAAATGAGTTTTTGAACCTTGAAGGCGATAAAATTTCGACCAGCAGAAATTGGGCGGTTTGGCTTCATGAATACTTGATTGATTTTCCAGAAAAGCAAGACGTCTTAAGGTATGTTTTAACAGCAAATATGCCCGAAACAAAAGATAATGATTTTACTTGGAAGGATTTCCAGGCTCGTAATAATAATGAATTAGTTGCAATCTTAGGCAATTTTGTAAACCGAACATTAGTGCTTACACATAAATACTTTAATGGAATTGTACCACAATCGGGCAATATTGGAGGAACCGAAAAAGAAATAAGAAAGCTCTTGTTTCAATACAAAAAGGGTATTGAAAGTAATCTCGAAAATTTTAAATTTAGAGAAGCTTTAAAAGAAGCAATAAATTTGTCGCGGCTTGGGAATAAATATCTTGCTGATACTGAACCCTGGAAGTTAATAAAAACTGATGAAGAAAAAGTAAAGACTATTTTATACCATTCATTGCAGATTTGTGCTGCTATAGCTGTTTTAAGCGAACCTTTTCTTCCATTTACAGCCAAGAAACTAAAGCAGTTTTTAAATTTAGGGAATGTATCTTGGGATACAATAAATGAGTTTGATATTCTTAAACCAAAACACAATATTAATACAGTAGAATTATTATTTGAAAAAATTGAAGATGAGCAAATTCAAAAACAGATTGATAAACTAATGGCAACAAAGGCACTTAACGACAAAAATAACGCACAATTAGTCGCAGCAAAATCAGAGATATCTTTTGACGATTTTACAAAACTTGATATTCGTGTTGCCACCATTATTGAAGCCGAAAAAGTTCCAAAAACAGATAAGCTTTTGAAATTAACTCTTGATACCGGATTAGATAAACGTACAGTAGTTAGTGGTATTTCTAAATACTATGAACCTGCTGAAATTATTGGGAAACAAGTTTGCTTTTTAGCCAATCTAAGTTCACGAAAAATAAGAGGGATAGAATCAAAGGGGATGGTTTTAATGGTGCAAGAGCCGGATGGGACTCTAAGGTTTTTGAACCCCGACGAAAGCTCTGTAGCAGGGAGTACAATCGGATAATTAATTATTTTGATTTTCAAATTACACATAAATGAAGCTTCTTACTTTAGTTAGGCATGCAAAAAGCGATTGGGATAATGATTTGTACGATATTGATAGACCATTAAGTAAGCGTGGCAAAATGGATGCCCCTATGATGGCTACAATTGCAAAAAACGAACTTACTAAAGTAGATGTAATTTTCTCCAGTCCCGCTGTGCGGGCATATTCAACGGCTTTAGAATTTTCACAGCATTTAAACTATCCTTTAAATGAAATAATACTGGATAAATCTCTTTATCATTGTGGAATTCAAGAGTATATGGATATTATTGAAATTATTAATCAGGATATTAATCATATATATATTTTTAGTCACAACCCCTGCCTCACAAATTTTGTCAACTTTTTGTGTAACGAAAATATTATTAATATTCCTACATGTGGAATAGCTCATATCGAATTAAACATCCATTATTGGACTGAAATAACTCGTGATTCAGGTAAGTTACTAAGATTCTTATCTCCCAAGATGTTTAAATAATCCGAATTAGTCAACTTTAAAAAGACATTAAAGTTTATCAAAGAGGCTTATTAGATATTGAATACTATATTCTTAAATCTTATGATTTTAATGCTTCTGCACCACTAGTAATTTCGAGTATTTCGTTTGTAATCGCAGCTTGACGAGCTTTGTTATATTGTAAAGTAAGTTCACGAATTAGTTCAGTAGCATTATCTGTAGCTTGATGCATTGCTGTCATTCTTGCACCTTGTTCAGCAGCATTGCTATCTAGGATTGCTTTAAAAAACTTTAACCTAATCATCTTAGGTACCAGATTATTAAGCAATGCTTCGCGGTTTGGTTCAAAAATATAAAATCCGCTTCTATCTTCTCCTTGCGATATATCAACGGGTAAAAGAGGTTCGGTTTTTTGTACCTGAACGGCAGCATTTTTAAACTCGTTGTAAACAAGTTCAATTCGCGAATAATCTCCTGATAAAAAGAAATTGATTAAGCGATCTGCCATTTTTGATACATTTTCAAAACTTAAATCATCATACAATTCATTGACAGATTCAATGATTTTAATGTTTTTCTTTTTAATCATATCAGCACCCTTACGCCCAATACATAAGTAATGCAAATTATTTTCTTTTAGTTGATCTGAATAAGAATTTTCAATCAGTTCAATTGATTTTTTATAAATATTAGTATTGAAACCGCCGCAGAGTCCTCTGTTTGAGGTAAATAATACAATAAGAACACGATCTGGCTCGGGTTGTGCAGTAATTGGGAATTTTTCGAGTTCTTTGCTGTCGATGCCAAGGCCTGAAATGATTTCATCCATTTTTTTTGCAAAGGGTCTAAAGCCTGTAATTTTGTCTTGAGCACCCTTTAGTCTGGCAGCAGCAACCATTTTCATGGCGCTAGTAATTTGCCTTGTGGACTTTACAGAACTTATTCGCAAACGTATTTCTTTAAGTCCTCCCATAATTATTCAACTTTGTATTTTTCAGTTATTTCAGCTGCAACTTGTTTTAAAATATCAGTAATGTCATTTGATATTTTACCTTCGGCAAGAGGTTTCATTACATCATCTTCGTGTTTTAAGTGTAAATAACTTAGAAACTCTTTTTCAAATTCTTTAATTTTATCGATAGGAATTTTTCGTAACAAAGCATTTGTTCCAAGAAATATCATCGAAATTTGATCTTCAACTTTTACGGGTTGATATTGGCCTTGCTTTAATATTTCAACATTTTTACGACCTTTATCTATAATAGATAATGTTGATGCGTCAAGGTCTGATCCAAATTTAGCAAATGCTTCAAGTTCCCGGTATGCCGACTGGTCAATTTTAAGAGTACCGGCAACTTTTTTCATAGATTTAATTTGTGCATTACCTCCTACTCGCGATACTGAGATACCAACATTAATAGCAGGACGTACACCTGCATTAAACAAGTTGCTTTCGAGGAAAATTTGTCCGTCAGTAATAGAAATTACATTTGTAGGGATATATGCAGAAACATCTCCTGCTTGTGTCTCAATTATTGGCAATGCAGTAAGAGAACCACCACCCTTTACTTTATCTTTTAAGCAATCGGGTAAATCGTTCATTTGTCTGGCAATTGTATCTGATTCAATAATTTTTGCAGCTCTTTCTAACAGTCTAGAGTGCAAATAAAAAACATCACCGGGATAAGCTTCACGTCCTGGAGGGCGACGGAGCAATAATGATACTTCTCGGTATGATACAGCTTGTTTGCTCAAGTCGTCATAAATAATTAATGCAGGTTTACCGGTGTCTCTGAAAAATTCTCCAATTGCGGCTCCTGCAAATGGAGCATAAAACTGCATAGCTGCTGGATCGGATGCAGTAGAGCTTACTATTACAGTATAAGGCATAGCTCCTTTGTCTTCGAGAATAGCAGCTATACGAGCTACTGTTGAGCCTTTCTGACCAATGGCTACATAAATACAATATACAGGTTCTCCTTTGTCGTAATATTGTTTTTGATTAATTATTGTATCAATTGCGATAGCAGTTTTTCCTGTCTGACGGTCTCCAATTATTAGCTCACGCTGTCCACGACCTATTGGTGTCATAGCATCAATAGCGGTAATTCCTGTTTGGATAGGTTCGTTTACCGGTTGACGATAAATAACTCCGGGAGCTTTTCTTTCCAAAGGTAATTCAAATAATTCACCTTCAATTGGGCCTTTTCCGTCTATAGGTTCTCCAATTGTATTAATAACTCTTCCCAATAAGCTTTCGCCAACTTTGATTGATGCTATTCTTTGCAAACGCTTTACAGTATCTCCTTCTTTAATGTCTGAACTATTTCCCAGCAACACTGCACCAACATTATCTTCTTCGAGGTTTAGGACAATACCTTTATCACCATTTTCGAATTCTATTAATTCATTTGCCTGAACTTTTGTGAGTCCGTAAATTCGAGCAATACCATCGCCTACTTCCAATACAGAGCCAACCTCTTCAAGTTGTGTGCTATTCTGAAATCCTTCGAGCTGTTGTTTTAATATTTCAGAAACTTCTGATGGTTTAATGTCTGCCATATCTAATTATTTTATTTCTTAATCAATAACTTTACAATTTTCTTTGATAATCATTTGATTTTAGAGCCTTTTGTATTTGCTTTAAGGAATTAGCAATACTTGAATCTAATAGTTTGTCATCTAGTTTAAGTACAAAGCCGCCCAGTAATTTTTCGTCAACTTTAGTTTCTATGTTAATATCTGCATGATTCGCTTCCTTGAGCAAATTTGAAATTTTATCAATTGTATTCTGCTTCAATTCTACTGCAGTACACAACTCTGCATTCATAATGTTTTTTTCTTTTCGATAAAGGTCTTTAAAATCCCTACAGATATCTGATATAAATATTTCGCGTGAATTATTGATCACAAGTTTAAAGAAATCCATACTAAGATTATCAATAAATTCATCAAATATTTGTTGGAATAAGATCTTCTTTTTTGATGGTTTAATTACAGGGCTTTTTAAGGCTTCAATAATATTAGGATTATTTATAACAGTCTGATTAATTACAACAATATCATTATGTATCTTATCAAGCATATCTTTTTCTAATGCTGTAAGAAACAAGGCTTTTGCATATCTAACTGCTATTCTGCTGTGGTTCATAATTAATTCAACTTAATATCTTTCAACATATCATTGACTAGATCGTCGTGTTTCTCTTCGGTACTTAAAGATCGTCTTAAGATTTTTTCGGCAATATCAACTGAAAGTACTGCTACTTGATTTTTAATTTCATTAATTGCGCCGGCTTTTTGTGCTGATATCTCCATTTGAGCATTTTCTTTAAGTTTTATGATCTCTAGTTTAGCATCTTCTTTTGCTTTTTTTATGATATCATCCCCAAATTCTCTAGCTTCTTTAAGCATGCGGTCTCTTTCTGTGGCTGCTTCGGCAATAATCTTTTTGTTATCAGCTTGTAGCTTTTGCATATCTTGACGAGCTTTATCGGCAGCATTAAGTGCATCTTCGATACTTTGGTTTCGTTTGTTAATTGTTCCAAGAATTGGTTTCCAAGCGAACTTCCAGAGTATGAGCAACAAAAGGACGAATAGTATTCCAGTCCAAAAAATTAAGCCTACATTCGGAGTTACTAAATCCATAACTCAATAATTTTAAAAATTAATTAAACAAAAAAATAGAACTGTCTCTCTGAGCCAACCGCTCTAAGAGAGACAGATTTTTTTAACCTTGCAACAAAGCAACAACAACAGCAAAAAGTGCTACACCCTCTACTAGAGCGGCAGCAATAATCATTGCCATTTGTATTTTACCTGCTGCTTCAGGCTGGCGTGCAATAGCGTCCATAGCTCCAGCACCGATTTTACCGATACCATAAGCTGCTCCAATTACTGCTATTGCTGCACCAATACTAGCTAATCCTACCATAACTTTATATATTTAATGAAACAAAAAAATTCATAATTCAATTATTATTAATGTTCTTCTTGTACCGCCAATCCAATAAACAAAGCCGAAAGCATTGTAAATACATACGCTTGTAAAAATGCTACAAGTAATTCTAATATATTCATAAACAATCCTAATGGAATTGAAACTGATGCCATAACAGCCGATTTGAATATAAAAATTACAGAGATAAGACTTAAAACAATTATATGACCTGCAGTAATGTTTGCAAATAAACGAACCATAAGAGCAAATGGCTTAATTATTATTCCTAGAAGTTCAACTGGTATCATAATTGGATATAACCAAATTGGCACTCCGGGAACTGCAAAAATGTGTTTCCAATACTCTTTATTTCCAGAAAAGTTTGTTATTAGCATTGTAAAAAGAGCTAATGTAAATGTTACGGAAATATTCCCTGTAACATTTGCTCCTCCTAGAAATATTGGCATTAATCCAAATAGATTTCCAAATAGGATAAAAAAGAAAACTGTAAGTAAATAAGGTAAGAATTTTTCAGATTTGTGTTCTCCGATTACGGGTACAACTATATCATTTTTTACAAATAATATTACAGGTTCCATAAAAGCTTGTAATCCGGCGGGGCGTCCAGGTCGTTTTTTGTATCCTCTTGCTACGCTTAAAAAAATAAGTAGCATAACAATAACTATCAAAAATACACCTACTACATTTTTTGTAATCGAAAAATCTAAAGGTTTAGCATTAGCAACTATTTTTTCTCCTTTATCGTTAAGTTTATATTCAATACCATGTTCATTACCATTTTCCGATTTATAATAAATTTTTTCGTGGTAAAGTATGTACTCGTTATTTCCTCGTTTTACAGTTTTATCGCCATGATGAAACTCAGAAGACATAAATATATCAAATTGACCGTTACCGATAAGAATTATTGGAAAAGGGATGCTAACAACAACGTGCTCGTCGTTTTTATTCACATAATCTAGTATATGCCATTCGTAAGTGTCCTTTATATGGTGCATCAATACTTCATTAACATCAAAGTCGTTAGATTTAGTAGTGTCAGCCTCTTCAGAGGCTAATAGAGCATTTGATGCAATAATCAATAAGCTTAATATTAGGTATTTAAATAAAGAGACTTTCATTCAAAATAAATTTGATTTCAAGATTGAAAACACGAAAATAATCAAAAAAATCATTCGTCCAAAGAATTACTGTTTTTAAGCAGATTAATAATATACAATACCTCATAAGCTAGATACACAAAGTATATAATTATAAATTGTACAACATAAACCTTTGGATTATCAAGCTCCCCTTTTATTATAGGGTATAAAAAAATTGTTGATAAAAGCATTTTTAAGACACTAACACCAACAAATGCAAAACCAACAAATTGCGAGCGTTTTTTCAATAGATATAAACTTGCAATTATTCCTCCGGCAGTTAACAAGAACATAAATATATGAACATCAAACATGAGTTGTTCGGAATGCAAAATTGTTAATGCTTTACTCAAAAGGTAATGAATTAAAAAAATAATAATTCCAAACCCCGACAATAATGATATATGCTTAAAAAAAGCTTTAATCATAATTACTGATTTCTATTAGCTTGTTTAATTAATAAATACATAGCAATACCTACGCCTGCCAGAGATAACACAATTGTAAATATTGGAAAATCAATGAATTTTTTTTCGTCAAGCCAAATTCCGGCATATACAAATCCTCCAATTATTAATATCATTTCGATAATAATACCGGTTATCTCGGCATATTTTTGCCAAGGGAGATTATTATTTTTCTTGTTTTGCATCAATGTTTTCAACAGGAGCTTTAGGCTCGTGTTTATTCCCTCCCATATTACAAGTGCCTGTAAAACTTGCACCTGGTTCAATTGAGAGTTTAGAAGTAATAATATCACCCATAATCTTTGCACTCGATTTTAAGTTTAGTAGCTCATTAACAACTAACTTACCCTCTACCGTTCCAGATATTTCGGAGTTTTTACAATCAACTTCTCCAATGATTTTTCCTGAATTCCCAACTACAAGTTTACCTTTAATTTGTAAATTGCCTTGTAATTGTCCATCAATTCTAATGTCTCCATTAGAAATAATATCGCCTTTTATCGTTGTTCCATTGCCGATAGTATTGTGACTGTCTTGTTCCGGTTCAAAATTTTTTGCCATAACTCAATGATTTTTAGTAAAACACAAGGTTTGCAAATATAATAAAATGAAAAGAATTATTAAAATCTTGTTTATAATAATAAAAGGATTTAAATTTGTCATTAAATTATGTGGAAAGATTTGGGTGATTGCAACCACAGGAAAAGAATGCTAAAACACCGCTTCTGAGCAGTACAATCCCCACTTTCGACTAATATTGTGTAATTAAATATATAAAGAAATGGGATATTATTTTACATCAGAATCTGTTTCGGAAGGACATCCCGATAAGGTTTCAGACCAAATTTCAGATGCCATCTTAGACGATTTTTTGGCTTTCGATAAGAATTCGAAAGTTGCATGCGAAACTCTGGTAACAACTGGGCAGGTTGTAGTTGCCGGAGAAGTTAAAAGTAATACTTATGTGGATTTGCAAGAAGCAGCCAGACAAGTAATTAATGAAATTGGATATACTAAAAGTGAGTATCGTTTCGATGGAAATTCATGTGGTGTATTAGTTGCAATTCACGAGCAATCCCCAGATATTAATCAGGGGGTTACAGAGAATGTTGGATTACATAAAGAGCAAGGTGCAGGCGATCAGGGTATGATGTTTGGATATGCTTCAAAAGATACCGATAATTATATGCCACTTTCACTTGATTTATCACATCGTTTATTGCAAGAACTTGCAGTGATAAGACGCGAAGGTAAAGTTATGACTTATCTGCGTCCTGATTCAAAATCGCAAGTTACAATAGAATATAGTGATAATAACCAGCCTTTGAGAGTTGACACTATAGTAGTTTCGACTCAACATGATGATTTTGATGCTGACGAAAATAAAATGCTTAATAAAATCAAAGATGATGTACAAAATATTTTGATTCCACGCGTTAAGTCACAATTGTCAGAAAGAGTTGCTTCGCTTATTGGTAACGACTATACACTTCATGTAAACCCTACAGGAAAGTTTGTAATTGGTGGACCTCACGGAGATACAGGTCTTACAGGGCGTAAAATAATTGTTGACACATATGGAGGTAAAGGAGCACATGGTGGAGGAGCCTTTTCGGGTAAAGACCCTTCAAAAGTTGACCGTTCGGCAGCTTATGCAGCCAGACATATGGCAAAGAACATGGTTGCTGCAGGCATTTGCGACGAAGTACTGATTCAAGTAGCTTACGCAATTGGAGTTGCTAAACCTGTTGGTTTGTTTGTAAATACCTATGGAACAGCTAAGGTAAATATGAGTGATGGTAATATTGCTAAAAAAATAACTCAGATTTTTGATATGCGTCCGGCTGCTATCGAAGAAAGATTAAAACTAAGGAATCCTATTTACAAAGAAACTGCAAGCTATGGTCATTTTGGTCGCACTCCACGAATTGTAAAGAAGCATTTCAGTTCTCCATATAATCCACCTTACGAATTGGATATAGAGGTAGAACTATTTACATGGGAGAAACTTGACTATGTTGATAAGTTAAAAAAAGAGTTTAATATTTAACAGGATTCTCTTTAAATAGCTATCATTCATTAATTAAGTCGGTAAGTGATTTTAATTTTATAAAGATTGCTTGCCGACTTTTCTTATGCTATTTTGCATTTTTGTACTCCCTTAAAATATCATCAAAAGTTTGTTTAACAGAAATAATCTTTTGTGCCAAGTAAGCATTGGTTCCGGCAAAAGCAAAAGCATTATTAAATTTCCCTTTAAATGCATTAAACAAAGCATTAATAATACAATAAGGAGCAGTTGAAATATCGCATGTATTAATACATTTATAAGGGCACTTAATTGGGTGCTTTAAACCTAATTTTAGTTTATTCACAAACTCATTACCAATAACTCTACCGGGCATACCAACAGGGCTCTGAATAATTTCTACATCTTGTTTTTTAGCATTTATATAAGCTCTTTTAAACTCAATTGATGCATCACATTCTGTAGTAGTAACAAACCGAGTTCCCATTTGAACACCGGCAGCACCAAGTTTCTGCATATTAGCAATGTCTTGTCCTGTATAAATACCTCCGGCAGCAATAACAGGAATTGTTGTTTTATAAGCTATTTCAAATGTTTTTACAGTATTTACAACATCGCTCACTAAAACCTCTAAGGCATAATGTTCATCGTTAATCTGATTAGGTTTAAACCCTAAATGTCCACCTGCTTTTGGACCTTCCACTACTATTGCATTAGGCAAATAATCGTAATTTTGCTTCCACTTTTCGCAAATTATTTTTGCTGCCCTACCTGAAGAAACAATTGGAACTAATTTACTTACGCTATCACTCTTTAAGAAACTCGGCAAATTAAGAGGTAATCCTGCACCGCAAAAAATTATATCAACCTTTTCGGAGATAGATGTTTTTACCATATCTGCAAAATTTGACATAGCAACCATTACATTTACGCCAATCACTCCTTTTGTTTTTTCTCTAAATTTTTGTAATTCAGCTTTAAGTCCAAGAATGCTGGCTTCAAGATAATCTTTGCTTAAATTGCGATATAATACACCAAGACCGGCACTTGAGATAACCCCAACACCACCTTGAATAGTAACGGCAGCAGCTAACCCCGACAGCGAAACACCTACCCCCATTCCTCCTTGAATAATAGGTATGGGAATACATAAGTTTCCAATTTTTAAGGGTTTCATTTTAATCATAAAACTTTGGGAATTTTTCGAGAATTTCTAAACTAAATAAATAAAAGCTAACGCAAAGGTACGGATAATTAAAAGACAAGCGGATAAAAAGCAATAATGTTTAAGTAATAATAAAAACAAAAAGGATTCAATTCTTTCAATTGAATCCTTTTTGTTGTGTGGTCCCACTTGGGCTTGAACCAAGGACCCCCTGATTATGAGTCAGGTGCTCTAACCAGCTGAGCTATGGGACCTGCATTTGAAATATTTCAAAAAGCGAGTGCAATATTAATACTTTGTTGCGAATTATCAAAATAGATTTTAAGGATATTGCTCTAAAAGTTTTTTTGTAATAGCAGGATAAAGCT
>JAQVOJ010000182.1 GCA_028702675.1 Bacteroidales bacterium | reverse complement strand
CCGTTACCAACAAGCCGACAAAACCGACTGTGTACAATAAACAATGACTGAGAAAAAAGAAAATATTGAAAAGAAAACCTGCCCGAATTTTGGTTCGACGAAAAAGACTATTTTGAAACAGATACGATGCATGTATATAAAAATGTTATGAAAACTTTTACTAAATGATAAATAATTTTGCTATTTTTGAATAAATATTAAATGTAAAATTGCTAATACTTTATGACATCTGAAAATTCAATATTAACTTCAAAAAATATCCAAAACAGGATTTTTACAATTCGAGGTGTGCAAGTTATATTGGACAGCGATTTAGCTGAAATGTATCAGGTACCTACAGGTAGAATAAATGAACAAGTTAAAAGAAACCTTGAACGGTTTCCTGATGATTTTATGTTTCAGTTGTCAGAAGCTGAATGGGAAAACTTGAAATCGCAAAATGCGATAGCAAGTTGGGGCGGTCGAAGAACACGTCCATTCGTTTTTACTGAACAAGGCGTTTCTTCATTATCAGGCATTTTAAAAAGCAATGTTGCTGTCAGAGTGTATATTACAATTATTAGGGCTTTTGTTGAAATGCGTAAATTTATGATTCTTAATGCCTCGGTTTTTCAACGAATTGAAAATGTTGAACAAAAACAATTGCAAACCGATTTAAAGATTGACCACATTTTAAATGCCCTCGAAGATAAAAGTAGTAGTCCAAAACAGGGTATTTATTTTAATGGGCAAATTTTCGATGCATGGGTGTTTGTTTCAGAACTTATTAAATCGGCTGAAAAATCATTAATTTTGATTGATAATTATGTTGACGAATCGATTCTTAATCTATTTCTTAAAAGAAAAGAAAATGTAACAGCTACAATTTATACGGCAAATTTAACTGCATCACTCAAAACCGTCCTCGAAAAACATAACAAACAATATTCGCCTATTGAAATTCACGTTTACAAAAATGCTCACGACCGATTTTTGATTATTGACGAAAAACAGGTTTATCATATTGGAGCTTCGCTAAAAGATTTGGGTAAAAAACTTTTTGGATTTTCGAAAATGGAAATAGAGGCAGATGTAATATTACAAATTTTGACCGAAAAACCATGATAGGAATTATTACATACAAAGCCTCCAATTTAGGATTTTTCAAAGACCCGAATTTGGAGAAAGCAAAAGTCCCTAATTTGGGATGTGAATTAAGCCTCGAAAATGGGATAATGTGCGAAAATGTTGCAAAATATGGTCTTTTTGAATGAAAAACATACGAAATATGAGTAAAATTAACCTAATTATTAACCAAATACGAAGCTTTTGCCCAAATGCGGGGCTTCGGAAATAGGAGGAACCAAATCATGAAAACAACAATCATTATCTTATTGTTATTCTTGACCAATTGCTTGGTTGGTCAAAGCTATTCTTTTACAGAAATAGAAAGCCCTAACCCTGATAGAGGAACATATTCTGTTCATATGATAGGTGAAAAGGGATTCGCTGGTGGAGGAAATTATTCTTGCTACTATAACGGCGAAGAACTAATCGAAGTTCTTCAACCCATTAATTATTCTCTTGGATATATTGGTGGTTTTGAGAGAGAAGATGGAACGTTGTATGCGTTTCAGGATAATTTCTATCGCTTCTATCAATGGGATAATTCCGCTGAAAATTGGGTGATTATTCCTAAACCCGAATTAAGATCTTTTATGGGAATTTCGGTATTAGCTGAAAATAATGTTTATCTGTGTGCTGTTAACGATAACGACACAAGATATGGAGGTATTTATCATTATGACGGCAATAGTTTTACCGAACTTGCTTATGATTTTGCTTATAGTTATAGGCCAGATGGGATTTATGCTAAAACTGATAATAATATTTTATTATTAGCTTCTCCTATTGCTGGAGTGGTCGAACAGAGACTTATTAGGTTCGATGGAGAAAATTTGCATACTCTCCACACTTTTACAGCTGGAAGAGGTGGATATTCTATGACAACTTTTGATGGCAATATTTTCTTTTTGTTGTCTACCTCTGGCGATGTTTATAAATGGGACGATTCTGTTGAAACCATGGAACAGCTTTATGCTTATCCAGAGGAAGAGAAGTATTGGTTTGCTGGGGCTATTTTTGCTACCGACAATAACAATATCTTCATGGCTGGTTATCCCGGAATTCGTCATATGAATGTTTCGACTAAAGCTATGGACATTGTTTATGAAGAGTGGGATGTTAATAGATACATCTGGGATGCTAGTTATGCTAACGGAAGAGCATTTTTTGCTACTCAGGACGGTCGTCTCGTGAAGATGACCATTTCATCTTCTATTGACCCTGAAACAGTGGAACAATTAGCTATTTATCCTAATCCAGCTAACGACAATATTAGTATTGAATTTCCGGTATTTGGTATTAACAATAAAACCATTGAAATCTTGGATTTAAATGGCAAAATTGTTGCTACTACCAATTTCTCTTCCTTTAAAGTTAATATGGATATCTCTGGACTAAGCAACGGAGTATATTTCTTGAGACTTTCCTGTGAAGAAGGGCTTATTACAAAAAAGTTTATAAAATACAGCGATTCGGGCAGGGACTAATTTGAATTGTTTATTGATACAGACGGCCAGTTGGTAACAGGCGGTATATTTTATTGCCGAGATAGTGCGAGTTTCAGCGTTTCTGCTTCTAATAAACTTTCGTGTAACTTGACAGGAAAGTGCTTCGAAATCGGCAACAAAAACATACCGCCAAACCGTTGGCA
>JAQVOJ010000095.1 GCA_028702675.1 Bacteroidales bacterium | reverse complement strand
ATTTGGTTATGTCGTGAGTTACTGTAAATGTGCCAAATGCACCCGAACCTTTAGCGTGCATGCGTCTTTCAGGTATTACTTCTCTGTCGAAATGAGCAAGTTTCTCTAAATACCAAACATCTTGTAATAACATTGGACCTCGTTTACCTGCTGTTATTACATTTTGGTTATCACTAACAGGAGCCCCTGTAATTGTTGTGAGTTTTTTCTTTTTTGCCATATTTGATAATTTTAATTTTAATAAAAATTAGGCAAAAGATAATGAATTATAAGTAAATTACAAAAAATATTACCAAAAGTATTATTATTTAGAATTTATCTAAAGCGATTTCGGTTTTGATTTTATTAGAATTAGTAATTTGTAAATATTAAATAAAAATATTGAATTAAACCCAATGCAGAGTAAATATCTAATTGGTTTTAGCTTTACTATAGCAATAAGTTTTAATAATGGAATTAAGCCTGGTTTTTTGATTTTGTAATATGTTCTTAAAAGTTTAACTTCATTTATAAATAGTTGCTTGTCTTCGGTAAATTCAATAATATTCCAAAGATTTTTTACCGCTTGCTCTGTTTTTCTTAAAAAGACTATATTATGGTCAGGTTCGGAATTAATTACCGGATTATTGAAAGTGAAAATTTCATAACCTGCTTTTTTCAATTGTACACCCATGAGTGTATCTTCGTGTCCATAGCCTTTAACTCTTAAGTCAAATCTATGATTTTGTAGTATGCTTGTTTTTATTATAAAATTATTGGTTTTAAGAACAGCTTGTTTTAGCTTGTTATTAGATAAACTTTCGTGTTTTTTACCATATTTCCAATGTAAACGATATTTTAAAGTAGGAGGTATATTAGGATATATGCTGCCACCTAGTATTATTTTGTGATTATTATGTAATATTTTAGCATAATTCTCTAAAAAACTATTATTTACAAGCCTCGAATCGCAGTCTAAAAATAGTAAATACTCAAAATTAGCGTATTTCGTAAATAAATTGCGTATTGCAGCTCTACCAATATTTTTATCAAGTTGAATATATTTTGTGTTGTTTGATTGCAGCTGTGAATTTTCTATTCTATATTTATCTTTAGAAGCGTCATCAATTATAATGATTTCATAGGATAATGTAAACAGTTTAGCTGCTTCAATAAGTTCAGAATGTAGCCTTTTTACTTTTTTATTATATACAGGTATGCAAATACTTAACATTTCATTTGCTAAATTAATTATTTGTATCAGACAAGAAGAATTCCTTATGAAAATTTATTAGGTATAGTTTGTTAGTAGCTCTTGTAAATGCAGTATAAAGCCATCTAAGGAAAGATTTGTCAATATTATGTTCGGTTAAATAACCATGATCGATAAATACATTCTTCCATTGTCCGCCCTGTGCTTTATGACATGTTACGGCATAAGCATATTTAATTTGCAGAGCATTGTAAAAAGGGTCATTAAAGATTGCTTGCATTTTTTTCTTTTTATCTGCTATATGCGAGTAATCAAGTTGTAATTGTTCCATTAATTGTTTATAATAGTTGTTTGGCATACTTGGTCCATCATAATTTAGGCTATCTAGTAGCACTTTAGTTTGAATTTCAAATTTTGGATAATCTATAAACTTTATTGAAACATCGGCATATCTGTAACCATATCTTTCATAGTATTTTCCTATTTGTAAAATTTCAATCATATCTCCATTAGCTATAAACGAAATTGGAGAGTTTTCGGGCAACCAAGCATAATTATTTTTTACTACCATAAGTATGTCCCCATAGCTCAATTCCTCTTCTTTCCACAAAATTCTATTTCTAATTCCATTATTGTAAAGATTTGCCGTTTTATTGCTTTTAGTAATAATGCGAGTTTCTTCAATTCCAAATATGTTGTAACTGTTTTCAATGGCTTCAATAAGGTCTGTACCTGATATTCTTTCAATATCTTCAAAATCATTTGTTTGTACTTCAGGGAATTTATAATCTTCGTTTTGCAATGTTTTTCTTATTTTGGTTGCATTAATTAATATGCCGGAGTTGTGAGCTTGCCTTACCACAGTTTCCATACTTCCACTACTTACATTGCAATTGTGCGATAACAGTACTTCTTGGTTAAGTGCAGGGCTTTTGTCGAGATGTACAGGAGGTAATTGTGCATTATCACCAACTAGTATAAGTTTATTATTTGTATTGCTAAAAACAAATTCCAATAAATCTGAAAGTAATCTGCCTGAACCAAAAATATTTCCAGGCAAATTAGTATCTGTTATCATTGAAGCTTCGTCAACAATAAACACTGTATTCTTGTATTTATTATAGTTAATATCAAAACTATTAACCGCATCAGAGAGTTTATTTTGTTTGTAGATAAGTTTATGAATTGTAAACGATTCCTTGTTTGCATAGCTTGAAAAAACTTTTGCAGCCCTTCCGGTTGGAGCCATTAAGACAGTGTTAATATTAATTTCTAATAAACTATTAATAAACGAACTAATCAAACTGGTTTTTCCTGTCCCTGCATATCCTGTTAGAATATAAACACTTCTGCTCTTGTTGGCATTAACAAAATACGTAAGATTTTCAGCAATGCTTTTTTGGCATTCTGTAAACCTGTATCCAAGCTTATTTTCAATGTTTTTATAAAATTTTTTTAAATCCAAGTTTGTTTTTAATTAATCAATACAGAAAATCTCAAAAAAATTTATAATTTTGCTTCACAAATCTAATTTTAAAAATTGTGTAATGAAAGCAGTAAATATTATTATTAAGCTTGTTTTACTCGGAATTATTGTATTCCTGATTTATTTAATTGTTGCAGGCATTCAAAAACCTATTGATTTTGACATTGAAAGAAAAGCAAGGTTTAATAAAGTGATTGAGCGTTTAAAGGATATTAGAACAGCTCAGGTAGAATATAAAAACCAGTATGGTTATTATACACCTGACTTTGATACATTAATTAACTTTATAAAGAATGCAAAAATGCCGGTAGTATATGCCGAAGGCGCAGTCCCTGACAGCCTTACAGAATTAGAAGCTTTTGAATTAGGTATTATTAAAAGAGACACTTCTTATGTGCCATATATGGATACATTGTTTAAACATATTGATTATAAAATTGAGCGGATGAAGTATATCCCTGTAGGAACTAAAGCTCAGTTCAGAATGGATACCTCTACCATAAATACTGGTTCTGGAGTACCCGTTAAAGTTTTTGAAGCCAGAATTAGTAATTGGGATGTTTTGCATGGGCTAGACGAGCAGCTTATTATAAATTATAATTCTGAAAATGATTCTGTTATTAAAGTTGGTAGCCTTGAAACCGCAAATAATAATGCTGGTAACTGGGAGTAATAAATACCCTTATATGCATGAATCATGTTAATATAGAAGAACCGGGAATTTTAAAAATTAATAGCAAAGAAATTGAAATGTCTATGCAGATTAGTTTGCATGGACTTTCGTTTTGTCTATTACACTTGCCTGAAAAAAAAATCGTTGCACTTAATCATCTGCCAAATAATACCGGAAAAGCTATTGAAGACTTTTTCGTTGAACAATGGAATTCAAATCGATTAATAAATAAAGATTACGCTAGTTTTAAATTTATTTATCCATATAAGCGACTTACTTTAGTACCTGAGGCATTGTTTAACGAAAATGATGCAGAACTTGTGTTTAATTATAATTTTTCAAAACTCGACAGTGAGATTTTGAAATCTGTAAAAATGTCTAAAAGTGAATCTTTTGCGGTGTTTGCTATACCTATAAATATATATAATATAGTTAACTCCCAAATTGATGGAAAGTGGATGCCACATATCATGCCGTTTGCAGAAGCAAATATTAAAAATTTTCGTTTAGATGAAGATATAAAAGCATCTAAGATGTATATTAATTATAATGATGATTTTATTGACATCTTATTAGTTGATGAAACCGGAATAAAAATGTACAATAATTTTATTGTAAAATCAGCTAATGATATTGTATATTTTATCCTTAATATATTTGATAAATTAAAGCTTAATCCCGAAAAAGTTAATATTGCAATTTCTGGTAATATTAATCCCGATAATTACGGGATAGTTACACTACAAAAGTTTATCCGGAATGTTTACTTTGTTGCTAGAAGGCAAGATTTGAAATATACTTATCTAATGCAAGATATTCAGCCGCATGTGTTTTCAAACCTCATAAATCTTGCAGCATGCGAATTGTAGCAGGATTGTATAAGGGGATTCATTTTCAACCACCCAAAGGGTTTAATGCTCGACCTACTACTGATTTTGCTAAAGAAGCTTTGTTTAATATTCTCGAAAGCCAATATGACATATCAAGTTTTAATGTTTTAGATTTGTTTGCTGGCTCAGGGAGCATAAGTTACGAATTTTGTTCCCGCAAAGCATTATCGGTTACAGCCATAGATATTAATAGAAACTATATAAAATATATATCTCAAAATCTGAATAAGTTCGGATGCAAAAATGCAAGAGCTATTTGTATAGATTCATTCACTTTTATAAAGAAATCGAAAGTAAAGTACGATTTAGTATTTTGCGATCCTCCTTTTAGTTTTGCAAAATACTCCGAATTGTATGAGGCAATTGTCGATTATAATATATTGATGCCTAATGCTATTCTAATTATTGAACATCCTAAAGCAACAGATTTTTCAAGCAAAAAATATTTTATTGATAAGCGAAAATATGGGCATGTTTGTTTTAGTTTGTTTTCTGGATTCGAAGAAAAAGAAGAAATTTGAAATAAAAGCAGAAAATGTGAGAATGTCATAATATTTTTTGCGATATAATTTTATATTTGATATCAATTTTAAAATAATAAAATATTAACAAATAATGGATGTAATTAATACAATTAAGCAAAAAGCTAAGCAAAACAAACAAAGAATTGTATTGCCTGAAGGTACTGAGCTGCGTACACTTACAGCTGCAAATCAGATAATAAACGAAGAACTTGCTAGTGTAATTTTAATTGGTAATAAAGAAGAAATTGAAAGATTGGCAAGCGAAAACAATTTAAAACATATTAAACATTCCACAATAGTTGATCCTAAGCATCATGAGAAAAAGGAATACTATATTGATATGCTTGTAGAAATAAGGAAGAATAAAAATTTAAGCTATGAAAAAGCTGCTCGTTTAATTGAAGATCCTCTGTATTTAGGAGTGATGATGATAAAAAATGGTGACGCTGATGGAGAAGTAGCAGGTGCCGAAAATGCTACTGGTGATGTGCTAAGACCTGCTTTCCAGATAGTTAAGACTTTACCGGGTATTAGTGTGGTTTCCGGTGCCTTTTTAATGATTTTATCCGATAAATCTTTTGGTGAGAATGGTATGATGGTTTTTGCAGATTGTGCTGTTCATCCTGACCCAACAGCCGAAGAACTTGCACAAATAGCTGTTGCAACAGGAAATACAACCAGAGCAATTGCCGGATTTGAACCAAGAATTGCAATGCTTAGTTTTAGTACTAAAGGTAGTGCTTTTCACCCAATGGTTGATAAAGTAGTTGAAGCAACAAAAATTGCACGGCAAATGGCTCCTGACATGTTGATAGATGGTGAATTACAGGCAGATGCAGCAATTATTGCAGCTATTGGTAAGAAAAAAGCACCCGATAGTAAAATTGCAGGAAATGCTAATGTTTTGGTGTTCCCAAGCCTTGAAACGGGTAATATCGCCTATAAACTAGTTCAAAGATTGGCAAAAGCCGAGGCAATAGGTCCAGTATTACAGGGAATGGCAGCTCCTATAAACGACTTATCAAGAGGGTGCTCAGTTGACGATATTGTTAATCTGGTTGCTATTACAGCAAACCAGGCTGCAGCAAAAAAATAGAAAATCAATTGTTTTACGTAAATTATATTATAGAGAAAAAATGAAAATACTTGTTTTAAACTGCGGAAGCTCATCAATCAAATACCAGATGCTGGATATGACTAATGAGCCAAAATTATTAGCAAAAGGATTAATTGAAAGAATTGGATTGCCACAAGGTTTGTTAAAACATGAAAAATGCGGGGTAGATCCATTTAAACTTGAAGAGCCAATTCCTGATCACCCTCACGGAATAAAATTACTGCTGTCTGCACTTATGGATGATAAACATGGGGTTATCGAAAAATATGAGGATATAAATGCAGTTGGACATAGAGTCGCACATGGTGGAGAGTACTTTGATAAAAGTGCAATTATCGATAAGCAAGCTCGTATAAATATTGAAAGATGTTGTGGTTTAGCACCATTACACAATCCTGCTAATCTTAAAGGAATAGATGCTATGAGCGAATTATTACCCGAAGTTAAGCAAGTTGCAGTATTCGATACTTCTTTTCACCAAACAATGCCCGATTATTCATTCTATTATCCTATACCATATAAATATTACGAAGAAGATAAGCTTCGTAGATATGGTTTTCATGGTACAAGTCATAAATATGTAGCCGAAAAAGCGTGTAATTTATTAGATTGGAATTTTAATGAAAAGAAAATTATAACCTGCCATCTTGGTAATGGAGCATCTATTTGTGCAATCGAAAATGGACAATCTGTTGATACAAGTATGGGCTTTACTCCGGTAGAAGGTTTAATGATGGGTACACGAGTAGGAGACCTTGATAGTGGTGCCCTGCTATATATAATGGAAAAAGAAGGCTTAGATACAAGCGAAGCTAATAAACTGATAAATAAACAAAGTGGATTACAGGGGTTTAGCAATATCTCCTCGGATATGAGAGATTTAACCGAAGCTGCTGCTAATGGAAATGAAAGAGCAGATTTAACTATTAAAATGTTTGCATATAGAGTGCGTAAATATATTGGCTCGTATGCTGCTGCAATGGATGGACTTGATTTGATAATTTTTACCGGCGGTATCGGAGAAAATGCTTGTATAGTGAGAGAACTTATTGCAGAAAAATTAACATTTTTTGGAGTTAATTTCGATTACGAAGCAAACAAAGATAGTAGAGGTAAAGATATAATTATTTCAAAAGAAAACTCTGTTACAAAAGTAATGGTAATAACAACTAATGAGGAACTTGTAATTGCAAATGATACTAAACGTCTTGTTATTAATAATTAAAAAATTATTTTGCAATCTTAAATAAAATTGAGTGATATGGTTTTAAAAAAAATTGATGAATTAATTGAAATAGCTAAAAGCAAAGAAACTCGTGTGTTAGCAGTGGCTGCATCAGCTGATAAACATGTTGTTGAGGCTGTTGCAAATGCAGCTAAAGACAATATAGTAATTCCAATTTTTGTTGGTAATGAGAAGCTCACAAAAGAATATGCCGAAGTTGCCGGTTTAAAAATTGAAAATATTAGGTTTATTAACGAAATTAATGATGCAAAAGCTTGCGCTATTGCTGTAAATCTTGTTAGAGAAGGTAAAGCAGATATTTTAATGAAAGGTCAGGTTGCAACTGCTACATTACTAAAAGCGGTACTTGATAAAGAAAATGGTTTGCGAACAGGTTCTACTCTTTCGCATTTTGCTTTGTTTGAATCTCCTTATTATCATAAACTAATCGGAGTTACAGATGCTGCAATGAATGTAGCACCAGAATTTCAAGATAAAGTCTCGATTGTGAAAAATGCAGTAAGTGCAATGCAGGGAATTGGAATTGAGATGCCTAAGCTTGCGGTAATAGGACCCGTTGAGGTAGTGAATCCAAAAATTGAAAGTACTGTACATGCTGCTATGTTAACTCAAATGAATAAACGAGGACAAATTTCTAATTGCATTATTGATGGACCATTAGCTATTGATAATGCAGTGTCGAAAGAAGCTTGCCAGCAAAAGAAAATTGTTACAGAAGTAGGAGGAGATGCCGATATTTTAATGGCGCCGGAACTTAATGCTGCTAATATTCTTTACAAAATGTTCTCTTTTATGGGGGGAGCTGTTTCGGCTGCTGTAATCTTAGGAGCTAAATGCCCTATTGTTTTAACATCACGTGCCGATTCGGAACACACAAAATTATTATCAATAGCATTTGCTGCAGCAATGTAAATCTTTAAAACTAATATAGTATGAATAAATATCGAATTCTTGCCGTTAATCCCGGCTCAACAAGTACAAAAATTGCAGTTTACGAAAATGAAACTAATGTATTTCTTAAAAACATAAAACATACTGCAGATGAGTTAGCCGAATTTAAAGATATTGCTTCGCAAGATAATTTTAGAAAATCTGCAATACTTAGAGAATTAAAAGAAGCAGGTCAAGACATTAATACTATGGATATAGTTGTAGGGCGTGGTGGTCTGGTTAAATTTATCCCCTCAGGTGTATATCAAGTTAATGAGGCAATGATTAGAGATTTACACAAATCTCCAATGGGTGAACATGCCAGCAATCTTGGTGGATTAATCGCTCACGATCTTGTGCAAAGTATGAATAATGTTAAAGCATATATTGCAGACCCGGTTGTTGTTGACGAATTGGAAGATATAGCTAGAATTACAGGGCATCCTAATTTTGAAAGAGTTTCTATTTTTCATGCTTTAAATCAAAAAGCAATTGCAAGGAAATTTGCAAGTGAAATTGATGCAAAATACGAAAATCTAAATCTAATTGTTGTTCATCTAGGAGGTGGGATTTCTGTTGGTGCTCATCTGCAGGGTAAAGTAATTGATGTAAATAATGCATTGAACGGAGAAGGTCCTTTTTCTCCGGAAAGAACAGGAACCTTACCGGCATGGCAACTTGCAGATTATTGTTTAAGTGGTAAAGCAGAAAAATCAGTTATTAAAAAAATGATAACAGGAAAAGGAGGTTTTGTTGCTTATTTAAATACAAACGATGCCTATGAGGTTGAAATGCGAGCAAAAGAAGGAGACGAAAAAGCACAATTCATCTCTGATGCTATGGCATATCAAGTAGCTAAAGAAATTGGGGCAATGGCAACTGTACTTAAAGGTATTGTTGATGGAATATTGTTAACAGGAGGTATAGCTTATAATAAACAGTTTTGTTCTTTTATTGAACAAATGGTTAGCTTTATTGCACCAGTTAAAGTCTATGCCGGTGAAGATGAAATGATGGCTTTAGCACTAAACGGTTTAATGGTGCTACGTGGCGAAATCGAAGAGAAAGTTTATAAATAAAATAGTTTTAAATAAAATTTGTTAATAAAATGAAAAATGTAATTCATACCGAAAAAGCCCCTAAAGCAATAGGGCCTTATAGTCAAGCAATCGAAATTAACGGAATGCTTTTTATTTCCGGACAAGTACCTGTAAACCCTGAAACCGGAAGTATTCCCGAAGGCATTACTGCACAAACCGAACAAGTAATGAAAAATATTGCAGCAATTTTAGATAAAGCAGGCTATGCTTTTAGTGATGTAATCAAAAGTACTTGTTTACTTAGCGATATGAGTAATTTTAAAGCAATGAATGAGGTTTACGGTAAATATTATTCCGAAAATCCTCCGGCAAGAGCAGCATTTGCTGTTAAGGAATTACCTCTTGGAGCATTAGTAGAAATTGAAACTATAGCTGTAAAATAGTGATATTGATAATAAAAAAAACGGCTCTAAATTCTAAATTAGAGCCGTTTTTTTTTAGTTTAAAATGTCTTATTCCGAGATTACTTCAAAACTTATATCAACCTTAATGTCTTTAAACAATTTAATATTTGCATTATAAGTTCCAAGTTCTTTAACGCTATCTTCTTTGATGGTAATATTCTTGCGGTCAATGTCGAAACCTTCAGCTTTAAGAGCTTCCGATAACATTATAGTATTAATAGAACCAAAAATTTTACCGGTAGAGCTTGTTTTAGCACCAACTCTAAGTGTGTCTAATTTTTCAAGTTTAGCAGCAATTTCGGTAGCATTTTCACGCATTTTTTCGATTTTGTGTGAGCGTTGTTTAAGTATCTCCTCGTGATTTTTACGAGCAATTTTAGTAGCGATTATAGCCATACCTTTAGGTATAAGGTAATTTCTTGCATAGCCGTCTTTTACGCTAACTATATCATCTTTGTGTCCAAGATTTTGTATATCTTCTTTTAATATAATATCCATTACTTTTCCTCCCTATTTATTTCATTAAATCGGTTACATAAGGCAACAACGCAAGGTGGCGGGCTCTCTTAACAGCTTGTGATACTTTACGCTGAAATTTTAGCGAGGTGCCGGTAATCCTGCGAGGTAAAATTTTACCTTGTTCGTTAAGAAATTTCTTTAAAAACTGCGGGTCTTTATAATCAACATACTTAATTCTGTTTTTCTTAAAACGGCAGTATTTTTTCTTTTTAACCTCTACTGATGGAGGAGTAAGATATCTAATTTCAGAATCGTTTTGTGCCATGATTATTCCTCCTTATTTTTTTGTTCTAATTTTTGTTTGCGTTTTTTCTCACTGTATTCTATAGCATGCTTATCCATTGCAAATGTTAAGAAACGGATAATACGCTCATCGCGGCGGTATTCAGTTTCTAATTTTTTAATGAATTCACCTTCGCATCTAAATTCGATGAGGTGATAAAAGCCTGTAGATTTTTTTTGAATAGGGTACGCAAGTTTTTTTAAACCCCAATCTTCTTCATGAACAACTTCTCCGCCGTTTGCTTTTATTAGCTCGCGGAATTTGGCAACCGTTTCCTTCATCTGAACTTCAGACAAAACGGGAGTAGCAATGAAAACGGTTTCATACTGATTAACCATAATTAATACTTTTTTAAATTTTTAAACAAATTAGTTAAACAATGAAATATAATTTACGAGCCGCAAAAGTACAATATTTTTTTTATTTTTAAAAACTTACTATTAAATAAATTTATGATTTAATTAATTGATTTGAAAGTGATTATAATTATAGCAATATTAGCCTAATTTAATTATATATTTAATCTGCAATAATTTAAACTCATATTAAGTAAAAATATTAATTTTGCCATCTGAATTGCCCAAGTGGCGGAATTGGTAGACGCGCTGGTTTCAGGGACCAGTTCTCGCAAGGGAGTGCAGGTTCGATTCCTGTCTTGGGCACATAAAGAGGCTGTCTAAAAAGTATTTAGGCAGCTTTTTTTATTAATAATTTGTTGTTAATAAAAAGGTTGCAACATTTCTGCTGCAACCAGCTTAGTCTCACTAAATTTTATTAATTTAGTGTTGAAA
>JAQVOJ010000181.1 GCA_028702675.1 Bacteroidales bacterium | reverse complement strand
CACGAATGGGGTCAGTGTATTGCAAAACCGGTTGAGTTTTATACACCTCATACATCTGGTTCGCAGCAAATAAATATTACAGTTACTGATGCTTATGGTGAAAGTAAAACTATAACAAAAGAGGTTTTGGTTAATGATAATTGTGGGAGTGGGATTGGAGAGGAACTAATAAATCCAGTAAGTTTGTATCCGAATCCTGCTAGAGATAAGGTTTATTTAGACATTCCAAAAGAAGTTACGCCTAATAATGCTGAGATTTTTAATTCTCTAGGGCAATTAGTCATAGTTGTCAAAGCCCACAATGGGTTGAATGTTATTGATGTTTCAGATCTATCGGTTGGGAGTTATATTATTAAAATTTCGACTGATACAGAAACATTTAGTTTGGGTTTTGAGAAGCAATAAGATAATATTGCCATAAATCAGGAATTCTTAAGAGAAGCAGCACTTGATTTTTCTCCTTTATATTTGGGTAAAGCACAAACACTTTACGAATTGGCAACTGATTCTGTGTTTATAGAATATACGCCTTTGCCGTTCGAGGAAATATTACCTAGAAATATAATTATTGATCAAGAAGATGATCTTTTTATGGCTGAATTAAATATTTATCCAAACCCCACCCGCGATATACTATATATTGAATACAACTTTCTGTCATATTCCGAAGATGGCAATGATGATCTATTAAAGACTCTCGGATACGAAAAGAATAGTGATTGCACAAGTGGTGAGATAAAAATTTATACATTAGACGGAAAGTTGATTATTAGTAAAACGCTCGAACAACCGAGCGGAATTGAAAGTGTAGATATGAAAAATTATCCTCCGACAAGTTATATTATTAAAATTATCGATTGCTACGGATTTACTAAAGAGCAAAAATTTGTAAAACAATGATAAAAAATCCGGAGCAATCCGGATTTTTGTTAAATTTGTCAAATACATGCATTTAATGAAGAAAATTACTATATATTTTATATTGATATTTTCATGCACAGCAGGAATTTCACAGAATGTCTTTAATAGAATAATTGAAGATACTATCAAAGCCCACATAATGAATTCGGTAGTTTTTATAGATACTGGATATGTCTTTCTTTCGGGAACAGATAATGAATATGGAGTAAGATGTTTTGCATTAACATACTGTGGCGAGAATGGCAATAGATTATGGAAACACGTTTTTGGAGGGGAAATATTTGAGTATTGGGAAGGCTGGAATGGTAATTTCAAAAATGTAATGAAACGCAATCTTCCTGTTAGCAATAATGTAAGTCCGTACTTGAGCGAAAGATTAGAGACTTTACCAAATGGAATTTCAAGGCAATTAATTCCTCTAATGGCAAACAATCCAAATTACACTACTCCTGCAGCCGTAGAAAAACAAATAAACTTCTTAGCACTAGAAGAGCAATTGTTTATTAACAAAGTAATAGGCTATCTGCTCGATACTGCTATAAACGACAAAGAATCTGCACTACATTTAATTGCAAGCTTAGATACTGAGAGTTCTAAGCAAATATTGTATTCCAATTATCTTTTAGAAGGAAATTACAATGAGGCAGAAGCAATCTTGCAAACAATGGATAGAAGTAGCGAAGCTATTGACGATTGGGTTGCTTTGAACGAGATTCTTTTATCTTTGTATCAGAACAACAATTCTGTTTATGATATGGATAGTAGTGAAATTGCTTTTGTAAGAAATTTGGCATACAAATGCCCTTCGGGACGAGCTAGCTCCGGTGCAAGAGCAATTATTCATCTTCTTTTTGGAGAAGAAGTGCCAGATTGTGTTTTTATGAACAACCGAAGTGCTACAAAATTGATAAAAGATGTTGAGTTTGTAATGCCCGACTGCGATGCTTATATCGAAGATAATTTCCCTGACCCGTTTACAAACTACACGCTAATAAATTATTATTTGCCCGAAGATACCGAAGGTAGAATTGTTGTAACAGACATGTTGGGGCGTATAATGGCAGAATACAATTTAATAATTGGCGAAAATACATTAGAAATACGAAACAACAATTGGGCATCTGGTGTTTACTCTTATGGAATGATTGTAAATGGTAAAGCTATTGAATTTAAGAAAATGATAATAAACAGATAAAATTAGGCTTATGAGAAAGATTTTTTATAGCTTATCATTGGTAGTTCTTTCTTTATCAGTTTTTGCACAGGTATGGAATGACGATATAAATGGGTTGGATAGCCTTGCTCTCAATCCATATGGTTCTGGACAAGTATATGATTTATTGAACTTTAATGACAGCATTCTGTATATAGGGGGAGCATTTTATACAGTAAATAATCAACTTGCAAAAAGTTTTGCAAGCTGGAACACAGATACAGTAACAACTTACCAGCAAGGAGTAGAAATAGGTGGGGTTTACACCATTACTACATACCACGACACATTATACATAGGAGGCTCTTTTACATCAGCCAGCGAAAACCCAAACACTGCTTATCTTGCTGTTTGGAATGGTTCAAATTGGCAGTCAATTTCTATAGGTCAGCCGGGAGGCGAAGTTCGAGATTTTTGTATTTTCCATGATACATTATTTATTACAGGTAATTTTAACACAATTGGTGGAATTGACTATAATAAAATAGCCGCCTATAATGGAGAGGAGTGGATAAATGTAGGAGGTCTTGGGCATTGGAGTAAAGCTCTTGCTGTTTTTAACGACGAGCTTTATGCTGGAGGCTTCTGGGGAGTAAAACGATACCTTGGTGGCGATGAATGGGAATTGTTCGATATAGTGCCAAATGGTTATG
>JAQVOJ010000180.1 GCA_028702675.1 Bacteroidales bacterium | reverse complement strand
GAAATGGTTTGAACTAAAACCTGAGATATTTAATCAAACTCCTTTTGAGTTTAAAAATAAAATACTAAATTTGATGCCTAATGATAAAACAAGTATTCATAAACAACCTAGTGAAACTTGACAATTATACAACTAAATCTTGAAGAATTTGCACCAGCAGAATATTATATTAAAATTAAAACAGAATCTGAAGATTATTTCGAAAAAGTAATAGTTCAGCAGTAATATATAACTACAAACTATAACCTTATGAAAAAAGCAATATTAATTCTATCACTTTCTTTTTTACCAATGCTAATGTTTTGCCAAGCAGACAAAACAAATTATATTTACTTAAACGGAGGAGTATATCATTTGAATCCTAATTACAGGCTTGGAAATTTAAACATTGAGCAATCTGGCGAACGTCTTCCTTTTATTTCAAATGAGATTGGATTTAAAATTGAAAGGGATTATCAATATTTTTGTTGGGGATATGGGTTTGCAATAATTCAAAATCGTTTAAAAGGGGTTTTCCCTTTTCTTTGGAGAGAAGAATGGACAACAACGCTAGCTTATTTATCATTACCAGTATATGTAGGTCTAAAAACCAAAAACTTCAAATATAAAGTTGGTTTAGGCGTTGACTATTTTTTGTACGAATACCAAAACTATACATATTTTGAACTTTCTAATGAAATATTAACTGGTAGGGATGCAAATATATATAATCATTTTATACCTAAGTGTATTGCATTCATAGAGAAAGAAATTCCTCTATCGTTTCACTTCGAAGCAGAAATAAGCTATACTTTTACACTTGCAGAGAAACACAAATTTGGTGTTTCGTCGAGTTTCAAAATGTTCGAGATAGTTTCTTTGTATGGCAGAAATTATTCACTTGAAGATTCCTTTACGAAGTCATATTACTATCCAATATCTCTTTCTCTGTCGGTTGCTTATTATTTACCTAAATAATATGAAAATTAACAAATAATGATTGATATAAATCTTGAAGAACTTGCACCAGCAGAATATTATATTAAAATTAAAACAGAATCTGAAGATTATTTTGAAAAAGTAATAGTTCAGAAGTAATAAATGACTACAAACTAAAACTCCTAACTTGTCCTCGTTTGCAACGAGGACGCATTTAAATTAAGCATTTGTAATGTAAATTATTTTTTAATTCTTTATCTTTACAAAGTGTCTGGATATAAATACATAATTAGAAACTAAAATGCAGTACATTTTCTAACTTTTACTGTTATTTACTGGGTTGATGTATTCTCAATCAGACAATAAGTTTAACAGAACAGTCGTTACAATTAAGTAATGACGGTGGGAGCGTGGCTTTAAATAATATTAATTATTGGATGAAAACCCTACCTACAGAGAACGAGGTCATTGAAAATGATGGCTACGATTTAGGTGCATTTTGCTTAATTTTACTTGAGAAAATAGAAGAGCTAACAATTTACACAATCGAACAGGAAAAAAGAATTAATAAATTAGAAACACAACAAAACAACTAAGCCCATGAAAACAGTAAAATACATATTTTTCGTTCTGCTTATAGTTGTTGTATCAGACATTTCTTTTGCACAGGACGATGTGTATTATACGCCTAAAAACAAGCAAAAAAAGGAGAAAGAAGAAAAAGACTTTAATCCCCAAAAACGAAAAATAAATTCCGGTTATGTTTTTATTGACGGTAAGTACGTGGAGCCGCCGTATAGGTTTAAAAGAAAAGGTAAGAAGCTGTACTTTAACGACTTAATAATTAGAGAAATAAAACCAGATAATTATAAAAAGAATACAATTGTTGTAAAAGAATCTCCAGGCGTACCTCCATGGATTACTAAAATGGATAGTATAGATTCTTATTTAAAGGAGCAAGTACCGAAATACAATATGAATTATTTTTCTGCACAGATTAATTATCTATATTCTCACTACAAATTTGAAGAAGTTCCAGAGCTTGCCAAAGAATATTTTATGAAATTCCCCAATGTAAAAAATGTAACAGGCAATACAATACTAACAGTTGAAGCCTATAATGGAGACACTCGGAATTTTATAGTTGGCGGGAAGCGGTTTGATCGCTTTAGTCGTACTTTCGGACCGGATAAGGTTAAAACACACAAACGAAATGGTGCAAGGAAATTCTTAAATGAGCGTTGTTTAATGTATAATGAAATTCTTGAAAGAGGCGGTTTCTTTTTCTTAATTACTACCAATGTAGGTAATGACGAAAAACGTATGGTTCGCTATTGGTTTGGATATGAGCAAGGTATTGATATAATAAGAAGATTTAGAAATTTAAAGGAAAGTAAGACACGTTCTAGTGGCGGTGATGAATATCTTACAGACAGTATATTAAATGGATTATTTTCAAAAGCACAAATAGACACAGTGCTTAAGGGTATTGATATTAATATTCTAAATGAAGAAATTGAAGATACTATAAAAAGTGAAAAAAATGATAATAAATCGAAACTTGAAATACCTAAAAACAATAATATAAATGTTACCCCTTTCAATAAAAGTATAAATATGGCTTGTCCAGACCCTTGGGCTGTAAGATATTCTGGTGATAATAATTACGATTATACAGATTGTTTTGAAATGTTACATAATCAGCTGAACTCATATGGATATACTTTAGCAAACGATTATATTGACGGGACAAATGGTGATAATGATTTTGGTAATTTCACATTTGAAAATTTCTCTAATTTTTTAAATTCAGGTATCTCCTGGTTAGAAACACATGGTGACCAAGACGGTTACATCAGTCTAGTTTATG
>JAQVOJ010000179.1 GCA_028702675.1 Bacteroidales bacterium | reverse complement strand
AAAATGTATTCTCATTTTCAAAAAAAACAAATATTCTGGACATTTTACTCACTTTTAATATTGTGGTTCATACAGTATTCGTGGATGTTTCTAACATCGCTGTAATTACAATTAACCATAACGGTTGAGGCTATGTACCGTAAGGGATTGCGGAGTGGTTACCTGTCCACCGACACGAAATTTTGAGCGGGCAACAACGCTTGAATACCCACTAAAACCCTTATGGTACATAGCCTTTGTTAGAGTGCGTTTATTCTTCAATTTTCTTCCAACCGTCTTTATTTTGGGCAATTTTATTCAAGATTTCTTCCAATTCTTTCAACTTTTCAGGTGCACCATAATAGTCTCGAATTTTTTTTGTCTGACCATTATGCGTATAAGAAATGTACGTTGAAGGTAAATCTGTTATCTTGCCAGTATATTCGTTTTCAAAACTAAAAAAGTCAGATTTAGCAAATGTCTTTTTCAGATTTTTTATTTCAGTTTTCGACAAGGTTTTCTCGTATTTCCCAATTTTATCAACATTCTTTGAACCAGTATATTGAACTAAACCGTTTTCAAAAATTGATAGCGAAAAAACAGGGCATTGCCCCCTACAACTAGTTTTTTCTAATGTAAGAAAGGCAATGCCATTATTTGAAGTATCTTTAATTGTTCTACAACCAAAAAATAAAGATACCACTATAAGTAATAATAGTTTCTGTTTCATTGGTTATCGAGCAATAATTATTTTTTTGAACAATACAGAACTCCCATTTACTGATGTTTTTAGAGTATAAACACCGTCTGATAAATCAGAAATATCATAGCGGTTGTTTTTCTCTGGAATCCATGTTTTTGACAGTTTACCTGAAATATCGTATAATTCAAATTCCATTTTGCCATTTACATAATTATTGATTTCAATATTTATGTAATCACTCGATGGGTTTGGATACAAATTAACAGATACTGTATTGCTATTTTCTTCTACTGATGAATAATCTGCTGCTGTAACTAAAATAGAATAGTTTGAAGGATTAATGTCTTCCACGTCAATGTCATGACGAATTACTATTGGAACAAAATATTCCCAACTAGAATAGTCAGTAATGTTGATTATTGCTTGGTTTGAAACTATGTTTGCTGGCTGGACGCTTATTGTCGAATTTGTTTCATTTATTTTCAGCAATATAAACTCTAATTCGTCAGAGGGAGTAACAGGAGTTAGTATCATCCGAAAATCGCCAGTTGAGGTCAACTGAAAATAATCAGAACTTAATCTCATAAGCCTGTTGTTTCCATCGGTTTGACTGTTGAATGTAATATTTGTGCCTGAATAATTAAAAGTGTATTCAAATGCCAAACCACCGTTATTGTCAACATGGGTTTCATAGTCCGATGCTCTTTGATAGGTATAAGGCGAATACGCAGAATTATTATCCATAACAACGTTAGCAACAACAAAGTTTTTAAATTGTTGCTCAAAAGAACTACTCCAATTTGCAGTTAATTCATCATCAATTGCATATGCAGCATAATCATTAATACATCTTTCATAAATGCTTTTAACTATTGAGTTTCCTGTATGCTCTGTCAAATATTTTGCAAAAAGCCATGAACTGTACCAATGACCATCATGTTGAGAGTCTTCGCCGTCTTCAAGATTTAATGCAACGTCAGGTTTTCCAAATAAGTCCATTAGATATTGGAAATTGTCATCATAACCTGAATATGCAAATTCTTCTGACCAAGTGGCACATATTTCCATAAACCAAGTATCCATATTACCAGTATAACCATTTTGGACAGCATGCATATATTCGTGGGCAGAAGTAACCCCGATACAAACGGCTTCAGTTCCTGAAAATCCACTATAATTATTCCGCATTACCATAAAACTTGTATATGCGTCAACTTCTGTAAGTGAAGTAGAATTAGGATTATCGCCTATTTCAGTCTCACCTTGCACATAACCATATACTCCAGTCCCAGCAGCACTTCCGCTAATATATACATCATAAAGTGCATCGCCTCCGTTTGTTCCATCGGCAGGAGGAACAGTTAGCCCTGTTGTAGTGTGATACAATTCATAAATTTCATCAACAAATGTTTCTGCCATAAAATCAACATAATCAGGAATATAATTACCATCGTTGTCAGTCGGGTCAACACTCTCATCCGCAGGTCCGTCAGTTGTGTAATGGAAAGCAAAATTACCATAAGTAACAACCTCTTCTGTTCCTGTAAATGTTGGTCTGTTTCTGTAATCTTTAAAATATTCTTGTGCCTCCTTTGTTAAGTTGTCCCAATTTCTATTTGCCTCAGCAAGTAATGGAGTTAGCCAAAGATGATTAGAAACTGTCGCCGATTTAGTCAACGAATTTTGTTTTGAAGTTTCAAACTTCTGAATTAATCTGCTCGATAATTCATAATCCTGCGCAAATAGGTTTGCACCTATTAGAAAAATTGCAAAAAAAAGTACATTTTTTTTCATTTTATTAAAATTTAATTTTTTCCCTACTCATATGGCTTTTCGGATACGCCCCGTTTTTTATGGTTTCTGGTCTCCAAAATTCTTTTTCCGTTGTCATTTTATTATGTATCATCAAAATAACCTTGTCGAAATCCAAAATAATTTCTTTCTGTAAAATTGCCCGTATGTTCTCTTTTTAAATGCACTCTAACGTTCCCAGGCTATGTGCAGTAAGGGTCTCAGAAGGCGTAATCGTTCTTTCAACGCCGAAAAACCCCTTATTGCATATAGCCTGTGTTATGGTTATGTTGCTCATCATTCGTATGGCTGCTGAA
>JAQVOJ010000013.1:26187-42552 GCA_028702675.1 Bacteroidales bacterium | reverse complement strand
CCATTAACGAAAATTCCGAATTGAATTATTATTCAAAAAGTAAAAATAAAATTCCAAGCAAAATTGTTAAATCTGAGTTTTTAAAAATTTATAGCAACAGAAAAATAAAGTTATTTTCTAATTATAGTAAAATGTATACTGCCGGTGGCGACAACGCTTTAATAGATATGTTAAGAGGTAGTAATGATTTTAGAAATGGACACTGGCAAGGCTATAAAGCACAAGATTTTGAAGCAATTGTTGATCTAGGTAAGATTAAACGAATTAATAGCATTGAAACAAGTTTTATTCAGGATGTTCGTTCGTGGATACTTATGCCAAAATTTGTTGAATACTACTATTCTAATGATTCAATACATTTTACTAAAGCGGTAAAATTAGAAAATGATATCCCTGATACTGAACCTGAGTCAATAATAAAGAATTTCAAATACTCCTCAAGAAAGATTAATGCACGATATATAAAAGTATTTGCTAAATATTATGGCACCTTACCTGATTGGCACTTAGGAGCAGGACATGAATCATTTTTGTTTATTGACGAAATTGAGATTAAAACAGATTAGTGTATGCTCCCAAACAATTATTGAACATAAATTTGAGTTATTAATAATAAACACAAAACTATGATAAAAAAAATCTATTTTATTTTAACAATTATAATAATCAGTATTAGTTTTTCTTGCAAAAATGCAATGATGGATCTTACACCTGGTGCTACAGGTAACCCCGGAGAAATTTTAGTTGTACTTAACGATAATATTTATTATGGTGAAATAGGAGACTCTTTAAAAGCAATCTTTCATCAAGAATGTCCAAATCTTCCAATGGAGGAGTATTTGTTCAATTTAGTACAGATTCCACAAGAAAAGTTTATTGATTTAAATAAACGACACAGAAATGTAATTTACCCCATAATTTCTAGAGATGTTAGCAATGCTGCTATTTCTGTAAGTCCTGATAAATATGCAAAAAACCAAATGTATGTTAAAATTGCTGCCCCAAATCAAGAAGAGTTTATAAAACTATTAAACGAAAACCAAGAAATATTAATAGAACTTTTCAAAAAAGCTGATAGAGACCGATGGTTGTTTTATTACAATAAGTATCAAATTAACTCAATTCGTGAAATAATAGAACGAGACCACAATGTTTCTTTTGTTATACCTAAAAGCTATACGCTTGATGTAAATAAAGACAATTTTGCATGGATATCTTTTGAAAGTCGTACTGCAAGTATTGGAATACTAGTTTATCATTATCCGTTTAGAGATACAAACACATTTACTTTAGACTATTTAATCAATAAACGTAACGAAATATTAAAAGAAAACGTACCAGGACCACGCGAAGGTTCGTATATGACAACCGAAACCCATTTCGACATTCCTACATTTAAAGCAATAACTCACAACGAAACTTATACTGCATATATAAGAGGACTTTGGAAAGTAGAAGGAGATTTTATGGGAGGACCATTTGTTAGCTATACAAAAGCAGATACTGCCCGAAACCGTATTGTAACGGTCGAAGGATTCGTTTATAATCCTAACCAAGAAGTACGCAACGAAATTCGAAAATTAGAAACAATATTATACACAATGGAAATAAAATAAACTGCGTTCCAAAGAACTTATATATTTTCATATTAATATTATCATATTTCATTTGCATTTTTTATCATTAAATCCTATCTTTAAGACTTAATACTAACTTAAGTCTGTAGTTATGTCAACACAAAAAATGCATTTTATCTGCTGTGTTCTTGTTTTCTTTATTTTTACCCCAATAGTTTTAACTGCACAAAACCCTACAATAATTATTGGAACAGGTGTTGCTAACCGTACAATTGCTGTCGGCGACAGTATCTCAATATGGTGGAACGTAAAAGACGCAAAACAATTTTATTGTAATGAATTAGGTGAAGATAAATTACCAATGGAAGGTGTTGTTTTTGTTTCGCCTACAAAAGAAACTAAATACGAATTTATAGCCGAAAAACGCGGAAAAACAACCAAGAAAAGAATTACAATTGATGTAGTTTATCCCCAAATAACATCGTTTACAGTACCCGAAACTATTAATGATGAAGATAAATACTGGATAGGATGGAGTACATTTGCATGCGATTATGTAATGATAAAAGGTTTTGATGAAAAACTACCAATAGAGGGTCGCTTACCTTTTAGATCAACAAAAGACACTATTATAGAAATTATTGGATATTCAGAACATGGGCACTCAGTATCTCAAAAATCAAAAGTAACAGTAGAATACATCGAAGACCTATATTATCCCCAAAATGTAGCCGTAAGAGCACCTGCAACTATTAAATGGAAATTTAAAAACACCAAACATGTTGAATTAGAGGGTTATGCAGGGTCTTTACCTCCAATAGGAGAATACAATATTTTACTGATGCAACCTATTACTTTTGATATTATCGTATATCGGAATAATGGTAAAACAGAAAGAATACCTATCTCAATTAATGCTTATAAATCTAAAATAAACCAATTTACAGGAAACAATATGGTTTTTAAAGGCTCTCCTACAACTTTAACATGGAATGTTGAAAAAGCCGATTCCGTTACCCTATCATGTGATCCAGGTATTAAACACGAACTAATTGGTAACTATACATTAACTCCAAAAGAAGACATGATGGTTACTCTTAATGCATACCTAAATGGGGTAAAAGAATCTAAAAGCCTTGATATTAAAATTATAAAACGAAAATATATTACCGATGCAACCAATTTTTCTGAAGTTGAGGAAAAAACAAGATTCGATTATGAAATATTTTCTATAGATGTTTCGGAATATCCAGTTATTACGCTATACGTTTTAGTAGTTGACGAAAACGGACGCTATGTCCATGGTTTAGCTCCACCAACAATTACACCCGAAGATGCAAGAAAATATTTTATTAGCCTTGTAGAAAATTACAATAATGGCGGTAGGGCTAAAATTGATAACTTCTCGGTAAAAGAAATAAAAAATAACAACGACATCCCTAAAGACATCTCAATGGTTCTTGATTATAGTGGTTCAATGTATTCTGATATTGATTTTTTAGAAGATGCTGCAAAAGTACTGATTAGAAATAAAAGACCAATTGATGCAATTAGCTTAATAAAATTCGATGAAAATATTGTAGTAGAATCAAAACCTACTACCGATAAAATCTACCTTCTCGATTCAATTCAATATAACGGATTAGAAAATTTTGGTGGACTTACCGCATTATATGCTGCCATGGGAGAAGGAATGAATTCAATAAGTACATCAGATAAACCTAAAGAACTTATAGTATTTACCGATGGTTACGAAAATTCTTCAATTTATTATATCGGTGAACAACCAGTATCTGCCGAAGGTGTATCAAAAATGGCAAACGAACAGAATGTAAAAATGAATATAATATCTCTTGGAGAATGTGTTAATCATCAATTATTACAAGTTATGGCTGAGTATTTGGGAGGGAATTACTATAATTTAAAGTCTCCAAACGAAATTCTTGGTGTAATGAGCGAACTACCATTTTTGAATGCAAATTATTATGAAATTAAATTTACTTCACAATCACCTAAAGATTTGTCTGGCATACAGTTAACATACAGTAATAACTTAAACAGTATGAATTTTGCAAATAGAAATATACACATAAATGATAGCATAGATTTCTTTAAAATGGAAAGCGATTCAAACTCATATTGGGTATTTCACTCATCAAAATATAAAGGAAAACACCCATTATCAACACCACAGGTAATTGCTCTTTACGATTTAAACGGTGCTGTATTAGATACTCTATATCACGATAAAATAAAAGATATTGCAGATATTTTAAAAGACAACGAAAATATTTCTGTAGCAATTATTGGACACACAGACCAAGTGGATACCGAAGAATATAATTTAAAGCTTTCGGAACGTAGATGTAACTCGGTAAAAAACCTTTTAATAAAACTAGGTATCAATGATGACAGGATTATTACCCTACCGTTAGGAGAAGAATATCCCCTATGGCCAGACGAAGAAACTGAATGGCAGGCAAACGAAAATCGTAGAGTTGAAGCTGTTCTTCTGGAATAAGTTGGTACGGTTAAAACCCCGTATAATTCTTATACATATAAGAACTTATCCCAACTCGCCATTGAAATACTCTTTGCTTGTATGTATCTTCCACATTATGCGTTGAAGAGGATAATCCTAAACCTATTTTAAGTCCTCTTGAAGGATTTATATTATAGTAAAACTGTAAATCGGCTGCAGTAATAGTATTAAGTTCGCCTTGCAATGTAGTATTGTAATATGTGTTTACAGGAATATTATGTCCATGGTCAGCATCCATTGTAGGCTTGTATATATCTTGCCCATAGTGAGTGTTTTCAGTATCTAAACCGGTACGTAAATAAAAGAATCTTAATTCACATTCAAATCGTTTATAAATATAATCAAGTCCAAATACCCATTCCTTAAAATTAGCTCCGGCAGGATGTGCTAAAGGTCGAAAGGATGAAGCATAGTTTCTGGAACTTGTATTATGCGAATATGTATAAGGACGGGCATAATTCCATTCCACAAACCAGTTCAAGTTTTTTACACCTGCAAAATTATATGTTTTAAACCCTGCCTGAAGTGCAATTTTATTGCCGAAAAATCCATATTCGAGCCCTTCTTCGTCGGGATTTAAAAAGTGCTTTATATCGCTTTTAAATTTTGATATATTTATATCATCCAGAACAAATTGTCCGTAAAAATGATAGTTTTTTGCAATAGTAATTTTAGTATTTAACCCCATAAGTACATTCTCAGAACTTCCTAAACTAAATTCAACCGGTCTTAAAAATATTGCCGGATTAAAATAATAAATATCGGGCATAGCATCTGTTATTACAGATTCGAAAAGTCCAATAGAAAAGTTTTTACTTACCTGCCATTGCAAATGATGTGTAACATTACAATTTATTGTACTAGACCAGGAATAACCGGTGCCAAACAACGAGGGAGTAAATGAATAGTCTTTTATCCGGCTTACCATAAATAAATACTTAATATTCCAAAAATTAAGTTCAGTTTTAAAATATGGGTAATTAAATGTTTCAGCCGAAAGCAGCATAGAACGATAACCATCTCCAACAAAGTGTCTTCCGTATCCTGCTTCGGCAGTTAAATACTTAAAAGGTCGGTAAGTAATATGAAAATCTTGAAACAACCCTAAACTGTCAGCATAATATGGCATTACGCGAAAGCTTTTGTCTATAACACTTTCTTGAACAAAAGACGCATATTTTTCGCCAGGCAAAGTTTGATAAAAAATACTAAATTCTATTGCCAATTTATTTTTGTAGTCGCTGGCAATCCACAAACCCCCGCCATAGTTTAAATACTTATCGAGGTTTTGAGCTTCTGCCATAATCATTGGGCGAACATCGAAACGTAAACCGTATAATTTTCTAAAACTGCTATCGAAAACGGCACTTATCGGGTATTTAAGCCAATCGTTTGGCATATCAGTTTCACATGAATCAATTATATTAGCAATATCAGAATAATAAAAAGGCTGTAAAGTGGTAGTTACATTATTTTCAGGATTATTGATGTCTGCTGCAATTGTTTTCTGTATATATCCATTAAATGAATGATATAACTGCCCATAACCTTTTAAAGTAAAGCTTATAATAATAAATATCAATATGTATTTAAGCAAATTATTCATATTAAAAATCGTGATATTTATTTCGTAAAGCTGTTTTTAGTCCAAAACCAAATATTAAATAATCTTTTTGATTTCTATAGTAATCTATTGAACTATATATCATCAAGTTATACGAATTGTTAATTATATAAGCAGGTTCTAATCTGGCAGTTAAGACATTGCCCGAAAAAGCAAACAATGGGCTTACAAATTCCCCTAAATAAGTATATGCTCCCTCATCTAAACCTTTATACCAAATCCTATTCGCCCTTACAGAAATATGCCAACGTTTATATTGGTAATTTGTGTTCACCAGAACTTCAGTAAAACCATTGCCTCCGGGATGAGCAAGAGACTGACTATAATGACCATAATGTTGGCGAATATTTACCAAACTTTCGTATCCGTGATTGCTTTGATTGAATTCTATTTGAGCAAATATGTTGTGGTCTTTAGCAGTCTTATAAAATTTTATTCCGGCTTGTGTAGCAAGTTCCCATTCTTTATTAAACACCAACTGTCCGTATATATTTGTATTAAAAGGTAGTTTTGTGCATATATTTAGACCCATAAAACTGTTATAGTCTTCGTCAGCAGCAAACTGAAAACTTCTAACAATTGGGATTGGGTTTAATATATTAAAATCCCATTCATATGAACTATCGAACACAATAGCTTCAAATAAACCCGCCTGCAACCAATTCGTAATATTTGCACCCAAATAAGTTATGCTAATATTTTTTTTTCTAACATAACTATTTGCTGTCCAATTTGGGTCAATATTCTGCATGCTATTAATACTTGGATTAATTGTATTCAAAAACATTTTTTGATAATAAAAACGTCCAAATTTCGCTAAAGTTTTAAAATACATATATTGTGTGGCGTAATCAGAAAGCATAAACGAACGGTATCCATCTCCTATAAAGTTTTTATCGTTACCTAGCTGAAAATAGAGAAATGGAGCAGCTTTTAAACTAACTGAACCAAAAGCCGAACCCCAATCGTAAGCATTATTGCCGTATGGTTTAACTCGTGGTTGGCCGGGTAGTACTCCATATCTTTGGTAATAATTATTGATGTATTCAGGAAAAGATGCCTGTGTTTCATAAAACTCCGAATTAAATGTAATTCTATCGCTCAAATTCCCATAAATTACTACTCCTCTTGTATTGCGATAATTATTTTCATTGTTTTTCAAATCTCTGCTGTATTCTAAATCAAGTAAGGGACTCAGAATAAGAGTATAGTCCTTATTCTTAACTACCCCAAGGTGCTCATAAAACAGCTTCCGTTTAAACCACGAGTTAGCTTCCTTTTCCAAAACTATTGGATTATCAAAACTTACAATATCGGTATTGACTTTAAAATTGAGGCTAGATTTAAGAGCAGTATGAGCATTACAAGAATCGGAGTATAAGCAAGCTTGCTGCCTGGAGTACACACTGTTATTTATAATCAAATAATCCTGAGCAAATAACATACCCGGGATTATTTGTAATAAAACAATTAAACCAAATAATAATTTATTTTTCAAAAAATATTATCAATTAATAAACTTCTATTTCGTAAGGTAAACGAGCCTGTACACCCGACATTGTTTTAACATTCTCAATGGTTTCGTAATATATATATTCGGTACCTAGCGCTTTGTTTACAAAATATGTTTTAAGAGACATCATCATATCTTCAGACATCATTTCGAAGAAATCTTTTGCTTCGGGTAGTTCTTTAATTCTATAATCATCGCAACCAGCAAGTTCTACGGCTTTTTTAACGGCATCGTCGAGTCCACCTATTTCGTCAACAAGCCCAATTTCGAGGGCATTTTCTCCACTCCACACTCTTCCTTGTCCTATCTCGTCAACATCTTCTTTTGTCATTTTCCTTCCATCTGCAACTCTGCCAATAAAAGTGTCATAGAAATCTTCAATCATAAATTGTATATTTTGCTTTTCAAACTCGTTAAATGGACGAGATATATCACCCATACTTGAGTTTGCATTTGTTCCTACTCCATCGGTAGTAATACCTAATTTATTATTTAAAAAACCTTGCATATTAGGAATCATACCAAAAACACCAATAGAACCTGTAAGAGTATTGGGCTGAGCAAAAATATAGTCAGAATTGCAGCTAATATAATATCCACCTGATGCAGCAAGATTACCCATTGACACAACAATTGGTTTGGTTTTTCCGGCTTCTTCAAGTTCTCGCCAAATAATTTCAGAGGCCAAACCAGAACCTCCGGGTGAGTTTACACGCAATACTATAGCTTTTACATCTTCATCTAATCGAGCTTTACGAATTTCGTATGACATTGCATCTCCACCTATTTTGCCTGTACCACCTTTACCATCAACAATATTACCTTCGGCAAAAATTACTGCTATACGATCTTTAGGTAGTTTTTTCTTCTTTTCTTTTTCTATAGGTACTTTAAAATATTTATCAATTTTTACAATAAAATCGAAATCATCTTTATCATCATCATTTTCAGCCTCAGCTCTTAATTCATCAAGAACCTCATCACGATATTTTAGTGCATCAACAAAACCAAGTCTTAAAGCATCGTCGGCTTTTCTAATAGCCAAACTATCTGCATACTGGTTAAGCAAATCAACAGATATACCACGCGAATCGGATACTCCACTTAATATTCTATTCCATAAACTTTGTGTATAAACAAGTGTTTGTTCCTTATTTGCTTCACTCATTTTATCGGTAATAAATGGTTCTATGGCGCTTTTAAATTTACCATGTCTGAATATTTGTGCTTCAATTTCTAATTTATCTAAAGCTCCTTTAAAAAACATAACTTGACTATACATACCTTTCCAATCCATGCTTCCAACAGGATTTAAATATATTTTATCGGCAACCGAAGCCAAATAGTACGACTTTTGGGTATAAACAGAAGCATAGCAAATAATAAACTTACCAGACTCTTTAAATTCTACAAGTTTATTCCGTATCTCTTCTACTGTAGCCATGCCTGCTTGCACATAATCTAGGTCAAGAAAAATCCCTTTTATGTTTTCGTCATCTTTAGCTTTAGTTAATGTTTTAAGAATATCATTTAACCCTAAAGCTTTGTTAGATTCAAAATTGACAAAATCGAAATCCTCAAAAGGATTATCGGGTGTTTTATCGGGGACGGCTTGATTCAAATTTATACTGAGAACAGCATTTTCAGGAACCGTTGCTTCAGGTTTAGAAAATGTTGATAACATCATGCTAAACACACCAAAAACAACAAGGAATATTAGCAATAATGACAAGAAGCTTCCTAATAAAGAAGCGAAAAAATATTTCCAGAAATTTTTCATAATACAGAATAATTTAGTTTAGTGTAAAATTAGTAAAAATTAAGAATATAATCCTAAACAATCTAAATTTTAAGATTTTATAAAGACTTAAACCTATTACTCATTAGATAAAAATAGGCTGTGTAAAAACACAGCCCATTTTTTATATAATTTCAATGCAATTTTTTTTCAGTATATAACTAATTTTTAATTCACGATTTTCATTTCATTAATTAAATTTTGAGCATTTGCATATTTATCAATAATAAATAAAACATACCTCATATCTACATTAATACATTTCTGCAGATTATCTTCAAATTCAATATCTCCCGACATAGCTTCGCTATTTCCATCAAAAGCAATCCCAATTAAATGACCTTGGTCGTTAAGCACCGGTGAACCTGAATTACCACCTGTAATGTCGTTATTTGTAATGAAGCAAGTAATTAAATCTCCGTTTTTGTCGGCATATTGTCCAAAATCTTTATTATTGTACAAATCTTTAAGTTTTTCGGGGACAACAAATTCGGTAGTATTGGGGTCTTCTTTTTCCATAACTCCCTTAAGAGTTGTAATATAGTCGTATGTAACAGCGTCACGAGGTTCATATCCTCCTACTGTACCATATGTTAATCTTATTGTACTATTAGCATCAGGATAATAATGTTTTGTTTTGTTCATTTCCATTAATCCATTAACCCATAGTCTTTTCCCTTTGTCCAAATCTGCACTGGCTTCGCGATAATTAGCATTTATTTCAAAATATTTATTTAAAATTGATTTTCCTGCATCTATAGCTGGATCTTTATCCAATTTTTTTGCATTGGGCTTTTCAAGATAAGCCAAAACGCTTTCCTTACTTGTAAAGATGCTCTTTTTGAACATATTATCTACGAATTTATCAACATTACCCTTATACTTTGTTTCAATTGTTTCAATAATTTCGGGGCGATAATCTGCCGGAGCATTATCAATATAATATTTAAATAATGCTTTTGTAACACTCTTTTCTGTTTCTATATCAAAGTCTTTGTAAAACTGTGTAATTCTTTCTCTTATTTTTTCCAAATCCTCATCAGGTGTTTCTTTATCTATGCTTGCTAAATTTCTCGACACTTGATATGCAAAATATGGAATTTCAGGACCACTAATAAGGGCTTCGATAATGAAACTTCTGGCATCTGCCATTTCTCGCCTGTCTTTTATTGCTTTTTCAATAATTGAAAGGGTTTCTTCATATTTCTTTTTTAGGTTAGGCGAAGTCTCATACCAATTCATAAACTCTTCTTCTAAATTTCGTTTTTCACCCATTGTGTTTAATTGGCGTAAAGCTTTGTTTTGTTCGTTAGAATATTTCCAATAATTACTGCAACTTGCATATTTGCTTGCATATTTAATTCTAATTGCATCGCTATTATTCATATATTCACGAAGTACATCCAGCTTAACTGTTCTAATATTATACCTATTAGCATTTGTAACTTCCATAGTTTCTTTAAGCTCAAATGATGTCATATATCTGTCGGTACCACCGGGAAATCCTAAAATCATTGCAAAATCGCCATCTTCAACACCTTGAATGTTTACAGGTAAAAAGTGTCTTGGTTTTAAGGGTATATTTTCTTCTGAATATGCTGCAGGTTTACCATCGGGTCCTGTATAAATTCTAAACATTGAAAAGTCAGCAGTATGACGTGGCCACATCCAGTTATCGGTATCACCACCAAATTTCCCCATAGCCGAAGGTGGAGCTCCTACTAAACGAACATCTTTAAAAATTTCGTAAACAAACAAAAAGTATTGATTATTATGGAACATATCAATTACCTGTGCTTTGTAATGTGTACCGTTTTCGGTTTCAGCAACAATTGCTGCTGAAATTTCTTGAATAGCATTATTCCTCTCACTTTCGTCCATATCAGAATTTACTGTACTCAAAACTTTTTCAGAAACATCTTCCATTCTTACAAGAATTTCGGCTGTAACACCTTCGTTATACAATTCCTCTTCTTGCGAATAAGCCCAAAATCCATCTTTAAGGTAATCGTGCTCAACAGTACTGTGAGACTGAATAGAGCCATATCCACAATGATGATTAGTAAGCATAAGACCTTCGGGCGATATTATCTCACCCGTACAAAAATGCCAAAAAGGACTCCCTTCTCTACTTAATCCAACAATTGCATCTTTAATGCACGACTGGTTAATATTATAAATATCTTCGGGAGTAAGTTTAAATCCCATTTCTTTCATTTCTTCATAATTCTTCCCTATAAGCGAAAGTAGCCACATACCTTCGTCGGCACGCGTAAGTGAACTAAAAAGAAATGAAAAGCTAAGAATAAGAATTAGTAATTTTTTCATTTTTTATATTTTTTTGTTGTTGAATAATCGCAAAAATAAAGATTTTGAATTAAATCATTCTTTATAATTTGTTAAAAGTCTTATCTTTGTTCTAATTGTAAATTTTTGCAAAATGAAGTTGTTTACTGTTTTTATTTGTATAATTATTTTGTTTACTGCAAAATCATTTGGTCAACAAGAACCTCCTCTTACAAAAAAAGACATCGAAAAACTTAAACGAGAACAAAACATAATTAAATTTTTGGGAATTCGTATGTCTAAACACTTAATAGTAGAACTCGAAGACAATAAACCTACCGGTAGAGAGGCACTTTTAATGGATACTTATTACAATTCTGAAGGACAAATGGATATTTTACTTTATTACAATGCCCAAGGAAATGCTGAACGTTTTACAAAATTTATGTATGATGATTATGGGAATAAAACCGAAGAAGTCCGTTTCGAGGCTGACAGCTCTTTAATTAATGGTATTATTTATAGTTATAACGAAAATCATCATCTTATAAAACAGGCAGATTACGATAGCGCAGGTAATATATTAAGTATTCACAGATACGAAAAAATTGGCGACTCTTTAATACTAAAAGTAGCAAGCTTACCAAACGGTAAATTAATATACTCAAAAAAACACTTATACCAAGTTCCAATCGATAATGGGATACTAATAAGTTCGGTAACTTACGACAACGAAGGTAATTTACTCGATTCTGTCCATTATGAGTTTAATGATGACAATAGAGTGTCTTTTAAAGAAGTATTTAATTTTACTAATAATAAAGAGATTCAAGAAACAACTAAATATTCATACAATAACAATGGTGCAGTTAGTAAAATACAAACCAACAGCAACAATATTGTTGAAATTACAAATATTGAATATGATGATTTCGGAAATATTATAGCATTTATAACACAAAATACCGATGGTAATATTTCAAAATATATAAAGATTAAACATTTTAATTATACCCAAAACAAATAAAGAATGATGAAAAAACTACTTTACTTTTTACCGCTATTTTTTGCACTTAGTGCAAATAGTCAAGTTATTATGGACCAATACACTTTTGTGCGTCCAGAAGCTTATTCAATAACATGGGACACACACACCAGTCCAATTTTACAAGTACCGTCTATAGGCGATGCTCAAGCTTGGGACTACTCGGGAATTACATATAATGGTACATTAATAGAAGAATATCTTGACGTGGAAAACCCTAATTTTGAGGGAAGTACAAATTGTATAGAACAGGAAACGGTAGATGTACAAGGCCTATCATTAACAGGGATATCGTATTTTGAGGTAAACGCAAGCGGATATTTTCAAACAGGTATTACTGCCAATGAGTTTAAAGAATACATTGGTGATGCAATTCCTGCACCTTATGGTAGCCCAAATGACAGCATCATTTTTGAAGAAACTGATATTGTCTTTGCGTTTCCATGGGAAATTGTAAAATTCCCTTCGGGTTACCAAGACCAATGGGCAGATACAATTAGTTGGAAAGCAGATTTTGTTCTTAAGCTTGCTCTTATGGGAACCGAACCAACACCTGGTTATTATAAACAAACAGCAGGAGTTATTTCCGAAGTTGTTGGACAGGGTACTATAAGCTTGCCTAATGGTACAGGAACACAAGACTTTGATGCTTTGCTTATTAAAACCGAAGAATTTAGAATCGATAGTTTCTATTTAGGTGACCAACCTGCCGAACCATCATTATTAAACATGATAGGCATGTCACAAGGGCAAGACACTAGAATTTATTCTTACGACTTCTTTATCCCACAAATGAAATCTTATTCGCTCAGACTTTATACAAATGCAACTTATTCAGAAATAATTTACTCGAAATTTAATCCCGACTTTGAAGAAATATATCTTGGAATAGAAAATGAAACAAGTACTTTCAATATCTATCCTAATCCAGTACACGATGTTTTAAATATTGAAACAGAACAAAACAATCATAATATTGAAATTCTTGATATTAATGGGAAAATCATATTAAATGAAATCTCAAATAATACTAGTATAAATATTTCTTCGTTTGCCTCTGGTATGTATTTTATAAGATTAAAAGGAAATAACAAAACACATATTAAGAGCTTTATTAAGCAATAGTAGTTATAATCAAAATAAAAAAGCTGTGTCTGATTTTTTAGGCACAGTTTTTTATTTATTACCAATAATACGAACTACCTCTGCTTGACCCTTATGCCAATCTCCTTCGTCAAGATAAGTTTTTACTTCCTCAATTTTAACTTTCGATAATCTCTTAAAATCATTAAAAATATCAGACTTGCTGTATAAAAGCTCAAGTTTTCGAGGTCCACCTGAATTATTATTTAATTGCTCTTTCGAAAAATATTCTGCTAAAAATACGCCTTTAGGTTTTAATAATTTTATAAGATGATTATGAAATTCGATACGCTCATGAGTAATTAAATGCAAATAAAACACAGCAATAAGATCAAAACTATTTTCGGCAAAGTTTATTTGATTTGTATCGTGTACACTATAGCTGATATTTACATTATTCTTGTTTGCCAATCTTAAAGCTTTTTCACAAGCTACATTGCTATAATCAAATGCATGCACTTCCCACGAATTTTGAGCAGCATATATTGCATTACGACCTTCTCCTTCGCCGGGAAGTAAAACCTTACCTGGGTTTAGTTTAAGCAAGCTCTCGGCAAAAAAACTGTTAGGTTCAATTCCATAAATATAATTGGTACTATTATATCTTGCATTCCATTGTTCTTTCATTAATCATAAACCGAATATTGTATCCACTTGTTTAAGATTATGTGTTTTTTTGCAAATATTGCCAATCGAAATAATATAATATTTTAAAAGAAATACTATTTAATTGAGGAGATTTAAACATATTTGTAAAGTTTTCGCCCGGTAGTGGAAACGAACTTATAGTAACAAAATCTTCGCTTGTGTAAATTTGGTTTTTATAAACAATGCTTAAAAAACTTCCGGGTGCAAAGTTCCAACTAAACATTAAATCAATATTAAAAGTATTAAAATTTATATTGGAGTTTTTGTATTCAGGAATTTTTTCACTCAAATTTCCGTCATCCAAAAGCTGATGATAAGTCAGATAATCTACTTTACTCCAATAATGTCTTGCGTCAAAAGAAATATACATTTTATTGCTTAACACAAAATTGAAGCTTATGCTATTAGTAAAAGTGTTTACATTTCTGATGCCCATTATTATAGAATCGTTCCCAAAAGATTTTACAAAACCTCGATCTCCATTGTCAAAGTCTAATTCTGAATTATATCTAAGAGTTAATCTATCGCTTACTCTAACCCGAGGAGCAATTCTGAAATAATATCCATTTCGTGTATCAATATCGCCGTATTTATTTAAAACTAAATCAATTGCAAATACTTTCCTATAATCGGAGCTAAAGTATAATCTTTCAACATACATTAATGGACGCCTAAGATATCTACCCTCTTCACGTGGTTCAAAATAATCAAACTGATCGGCAAGCTCAATAGTAATATCATTCCATATACTTAAATGACTTTTTGTAAGTATATAAGTATTGGATTCTATATATGTTCGTGCAAATTTTGAGTTTTTGTATAGTGTATTGTACCACAAGGTAAAAGACTGTTCAAATTCATTTAATTTACCAAAAGGTTCAAATCGTCTATAATCAATTTTTATAGCTTGATTTACTATATTATTTTGACGCAAGTAACCCATATCGTTTGGATTGTAATTATCTGATAATATTTCAATCTGATAGTTATAATTCCAAGTACCATTAAACTTACCAATGCTTCCGTTAAAACTATAACCGTTAAGCGAAGATTGTGGCAAAGAATCGTTTATATGACTCCATGCTCCCGTAAAAGCAATCCCATAATTATTAGTTTTATCCATTAATCGAACCGAGCTTCCAATTACATTTGAAAAATATGAGCTTTGGGGTCTCATTACATTAGCATTAGTAAAATTAACATACGAGTGTTTTTTAAAAGTTTTATCTAACACCAACATATTATAATTAGCATAAGGTTCTATTAAAAACTTTTCTTCTTTACCATCAGGATTAATTGCTTTTGCATAGGTATTTGCAGTTACTGCATTAAAAACGCCAACACCAAGATTATTCTTACCTCTTCCGGTAATTTTAAATGCATTTATAAGCTTTGAATATCTTGGTTTATCGGTTATTCTATAGTCATTATTTTGCAAACTGTCAATATCGTAATATCCACTTGGTATTTTGCCTATTCGTCTGCTGTAAAAAAGTCCACATTTATTAAAAAGTTCTGTACCTTCAGTAAAAAACTGTCTGTTTTCTTCGTAATATGTTTCGTAAGGAGTAAGATTGAGTGTCTCGTAATCTGACTTTTCTTGTCCAAAATCAGGAACCAATGTCATATCAAGAGTATAACTGGCACTTAATCCGAGTTTCATATCTAAGCCTCCATTAAATGAATAGCTCGCTTTATCATTCTCAGAATAATGATTCAAATATCCAGCAACATAAGGGCTAAATGATAGACGTAAAGGCGGTTTTATATTTTCGAGTCCGGTAATTATGCCCATTTGTTCGGTTTTACTTCCTTTTGATTTATCAACAAAGTTCCATGTAGAAATTTCTCGTATGCGGCGGTCGTTTCGCCAAAAATTTACACTCCATTCTTGTAGTGGTAAACTTGGAAATCGTATTGCCGAATATGGAATTTTAAGCTCAACTATCCATGCCTCATCAGTAATACTTACAGCACTTTCCCAAACAGCGTTCCATGCATAATCGCTATTACCAGAACTTAATCTAATATCTGTTTGAACATTAGCAGCAGTAACTTTAAACTCGTAAGCATTTTGCCCATCGTTATTAGGATTAAGTGTTACCACAAACATATCGGTATTACCATCATCGTTATCTCTAACAGTAAGTTCAGCACAAATACTGTCGGGATATGTATCGTACATGATT
>JAQVOJ010000013.1:16093-26087 GCA_028702675.1 Bacteroidales bacterium | reverse complement strand
TCGCTAAGTGAAGTTACCATTGAAGCACAACGACCATTTATTAGTCAAGAAGAAGATAAGATGATAATTGACCCCGAGCCTATTGCTAATATCAGCACAAATACACTAGAAGTTTTAGAAAGTACTCCCGGATTATATGTAGATCAAGATGGAGGTATATTCCTAACGGGTGCAACACCTGCTGTAATTTATATAAATGGCAGAGAACAAAAAATGAGCAGCCAGGATATTACAAGTCTTTTACAAAGTTTACCTCCGGGCAGTGTGCAAAAAATTGAAGTAATTCGCACACCTTCAACAAAATATGATGCAGCCTCATCGGGCGGAATTATTAATGTCGTTCTTAAGAAAGGTGTAAAACTTGGTCGGTTTGGTTCAGTAAATATTGGAATGAATCAAGGTAAACTCGGAAACAGAAATGCCGGTTTCAGCCTAAATAGCAGTGGAGATAATAGTACTTACTACCTTAATTTAAATTATAGCAGACGTGGACGATATCAAGAACAATATATTAATCGTTTGCTTGAGCAAGATAAAACTCTGTTCCAAAATTCGACAAGCAATTCCCAAAACGACCAAATTTATTTGGGCAATGGTATTAACTACGAGGCTAACGAAAAAATACATTTTTCATACGATAGCAGAATAAATGCAAGCATTAGGCAATACAACTCCGAAGGAGATAACATTATTCAAGATAGTTTTAATGACACAATATTCAACGGAATTAACAATTCTGATAGACACTTAAAATCTATTGGAGTTTGGCAAGATTTAGGTATGGTTATTAAATTTGATACTTTGGGGTCAGAACTTGACACAAAACTAAGCTACAGTTTTAGTAACAACAATTCTGAACAAAACTACGAAAACACTTATTTTTCTCCATCTTTGATTGAGGATTTTGGAAAAGGTAATAATTTACAGCATCGTCATTTTGCTATGTTGCAATCAGATTTTATCTATAAGTTCCAATATCAAATTACTTTTGAAACAGGTATAAAAGGAAGTTTGCAACATTTTAATAGTAAAGGAGAATATTTTTTATTGCAAAACAACAACTATATCAGTAACGATTTAAGAAGTAGTACATATCGATATTTTGAAAATATTAACTCTGCTTATGCTCAAATTTCAAAAACCTTTGGCAAACACTTAGTATTAAAAACCGGTGTAAGAATGGAACATACGCTAATGAAAGGAACGCAGTCTTTACCTGCCGACACAAGTTTTCTATTAAATCGTACCGATTGGTTTCCTTATATTTACTTAAGTCGCAAAATTTTGTATATCATGGGTGTTGAAATTAAAGGATTCTTAATTTATCGAAAAACAATTAATCGCCCTGATTATCAGAACCTTAACCCATACGTAAATTATGTTGATGGTTTTATGTACGAAACAGGTAATCCTGCTCTTAAACCACAGTTTACTCATAATATTGAAGCAAATTTAAGTTTTAACGATTTTCCGCTTTTCGCTATTGGTCAAACTTACACACACGATATATTTTCTTATGTAATTTATAGAGACAAGCAAAACCCCGAGATAGCAATTAGAACATACGATAATATTGGTAAAAGCAAAGAAACTTATTTTAGAGGAATGATTGGAATACCCCCAAGCGGAAAATATTTTTTTGCTCTCGGAGCGCAATATAATCTTAATGAGTATAACGGAATTTACGAAAACGAACCACTAAATTATACCAATGGCTCTTGGAGATTTTTTACATTTCACTCCTTAAGGCTTCTTAAAAACACAAAAATCACAATGAGTGGATTTATGATGCATAATGGAATGTTTAACTTTTTAGAGCTTTCAACATTTGGTCAAATTAATATTGGAGTTTCTCAAACATTCTTTAACGATAAACTTACAATATCTATTAATGCTCGCGATATTCTACAAACCCGTAAATATGAATTTAAAATTAATCAAGGTTCACTTCTAAGTACAGGTTCACGAGTTTCGGATAGTAGAAGAATTGGATTTAAACTCCGTTATAATTTTGGAATCCCACCTAAAAAAGAAAAGAAAAACTCATTTGATTTCAATATTGACGAATAGATTAAATTATATTTTTCTTTGCTTTAGTATCATTTAAAATAAATGACTTAAAATTTTTCGATAATTTTTATAAATTTGTTACGCTCAAGTTAATTTCCATGTATGCAATTGCTCTTCAATATGATTAATTTTTGTTTAATAAATAAATTAGCACTACTATGAAAATTTGTTTTATACACTTTTTGTTTATTGTAGCTTTATTATTATCTACACAAACTTTTTCGCAGCGCCAACTACCACAGTATTTATTAAAAATTGAGGGAGTAGTTGATATTGATACTCTAGAAAACTGTAGTTTTTTTAAAGAAAAATATCTGGTCTTGTTTGAACAGGACATAAACCATAAAAACCCAGAAGCAGGTAAATTTAATCAAAGAGTTATTATAAGCCATAACGGATTTGATAAACCCGTTACTTATATCTGCGAAGGATACGAAGGCACCTATGCTTTGCGAAAAGGTTTTGTTGATGAACTAAGTTCAATATTTAATACTAACCAAATTTTAGTAGAACACAGATATTTTGGCGAATCTAAACCTGATTCTATAGATTGGCAATATCTTACTACCTACAATGCCGCTACCGATCATCATAAAATTTATGAAGCCTTAAAACCAATTTATACCAAAAATTGGGTAAGCACCGGTATTAGTAAAGGCGGACAGACCACAATGATTTATAATATGCATTATCCTTTAGATATGTGTGCTTCTGTACCAATTGTTGGTCCTATAGCCAGAGATGTAGAAGATGGCAGACACGAAGCCTTTCTAAAGCAAGTAGGCAATAATAAAAGCAGAAAAAAAATCTTAAATTTTCAGAAAGAATTGCTAAAACGTAAAGAGAGTATTTTGCCTCTATTTAAAAACATTATTAAAAAAAGTGGCTATACTTATAGGCTTCCTATCGAAGAAATATACGAATATTTTGTTTTAGAGTTTTCGTTTGCGTTTTGGCAATGGGGCATTGATCCCGAAAAACTACCATCAAAAAAAGACTCTGACGAAAAGCTGCTACAATTCCTTATTGCCGTTAGTACTCCCGACTATTTTGCAATTGAAAGTGGAGAAACTATGTTGCCATTTTTTTATCAAGCTGCAAGTGAACTTGGTTATTATGGTTACGATACCGAACCACTTAAAAAATATTTAAGCATTGAATCTGCCGAAGGATATTTGCACCGAATATTTCTACCCGAAGATATGCAAGTAGAATTTAATCCTGAAACCTATAATAAGCTTATCGAATATTTAAATACATATGCCCATAATACAATTTTAATTTATGGAGGTTACGATCCTTGGTCGGCAGCTGCACCTGATGTAAGTAAAAATACCAAAATATTTAAAATTACACATCCTTATGGTTCACATGGTACGCGTATTAAAAACCTCCCGAAAGAAAAACATGAATTTGTAATCAGACAATTAAATGAATGGATATATAAGTAATTCTTAAATTTTTCTCTCTATTGTTAAATTTTTATTAAAACTGATTAGAAAACTTTAAAAACCCCAAAAGTTTTGTAGTTTTGCAATTCGTTTTTTACAAGATAAAATGGATACACGAATTCGCATATTAAAAACTGCAGGAATGCTATTTAGCAAACTAGGTATTCGTGCCATTACTATGGATACAATTGCTCAAGAATTAGGAATAAGCAAACGTACTATTTACGAAATTTTTACCGACAAAGACACCCTACTCGAACAAGCTATTATTGAAGGACTTAAACTGCATAAGGAACAAATATTATCTCAAATTGACGAAGCTGATAATGTTATTTATGCTATTATAAATTTTGTACACAGTCATCATAAAATAATGTCAAAAATTAACCCATTGTTTTTTGTTGATTTACAAAAATATCACCCGATTGTTTTTAAAAGGATTAATGAAAAAGGAGAATTGCGTGATTATAGAATTAGCAAAACATTATTAGAAAAAGGCGTTAAAGATGGAACATTTATTAATGATTTAAACATTGAATTGTCAAATAAATTTTTTCATGCAGTAATGGATTTTTGCAAACCCGACGGAGATATTGGTGAAAAATATCAGATTAAAGATATTGCTCATACAATATTTTTACCATATCTAAGAGGTATTTGTACACCCAAGGGATTAAAACTATTAGATGATACAGAATTTTATAAAAATATTGATTTATGATAAGTAAATTATTCAAAATAAGCATTTGTGCATTATTTATACTAAGAATTCTTTCTCCTACAATGGGACAAGACAATAGTGATGCTTTAATACTTACTCTCGAACAGGCAAAAAACTATGCAATTGAAAACAACAAAAGTTTAAAGAATTCCAAAACAGATGTAGAAATTTCTGACAAACAAATTTGGGCAGCAATTTCTCAAGGTTTACCACAAGTTGAAGCTAGTATAGATTACACCGATTACTTTAATTATGAAGCCGAATTCGCTTTTGGCGGTGGAGGAATACCTGAAGAACAACTTCAACTTATCGATCAATTAATGGCTGCAGGATCTCTTCAAGACCAAACATTATGGCAAATATCTAGAGCTACTGTGGCTCCTTCCGAACCTACAGCTATAAAAATGGACAACTCTTCTTCTGCTAAGTTGCAAGTATCGCAATTAATTTTTAGCGGGCAATATTTTAGCGGAATACAAATTGCAAAAATTGCAAAAGAGCTTGCTAATATGAATTACGAAAATAGTGAACTTACAATTAAAGAATCTGTAATTTCTGCATATTATTTAATACTTGTAACAGAAGAATCTTTAAAAATTATTGATGCTAACCTCGAAAATTTGAATAAAACCATGAAACAAACCGAAACAATGGTTTCGGCAGGTGTAGCAGAACCCTTAGATTTAGACCAGTTACTAATTACTGTAAATATGCTTGAAAATTATAGAAGCCAGGTCCGTAGAAGTGTTGAACTAAATTATAATTTACTTAGATTTTTGCTTGGAGTTAGTTTCGATACTGATATTACATTAACCGATAATCTTGAAACTTTAATTGAAGAAATAAATTTCGACCTGCTACTTAATTCTAATTTAAATTACGATGATAATATCACTTATCAAATGCTAAGTTTACAAGAAAACATGAGCGAAAAAATGTTGAACTTAGAAAAATGGAATTATGCTCCTAGTATTGTTGGTTTTTATAGCTATAACGAAAAAATTCTAACTACAGATTTCGATATGAATCCTAATCATATTGCAGGAATAAGTATGACTATCCCAATTTTTTCGAGCGGAATGAGAAGGGCTAATGTTCAGCAAAAACAATTAGAATTGCTTAAAGTGCAAACAAACAAACAAATACTTGAAGATCAACTTACAATGCAAGAAAAACAATATCGATATGATTTAATCAGTGCTATTGAACAATACGAATTGCAAAAACAAAATGTTGATGTAGCCCGCAGAGTTTACGATAAAATAGACATGAAGTACAATCAAGGAGTATCAAGTAGCTTAGATTTAACACAAGCTAATAGCAACCTACTGGATGCCGAAAATAATTATATATCATCTCTTATGAATTTATTACAAGCTAAACTAAACTACAATAAACTATTAAATAATTTGTAACACTATTAATTCTATAATTTCAATATGAGAACACAAATTTATATTATTTTTAGTCTGACTCTAATTTTGGGAATTGGACTTAATTCGTGTGGAAACAAAGGTAATGCCGAGGTAGATGCTAAAAAGGAAGAAAAAAAAGTACAACCCGTAAAAGTAATTAATATCGAATCTCAAAATGTTACTCGCGATTTGAGCTATACAGCAAGTATTTCAGCCTTCGAGGAATTATATTTAGCACCGGCATCACCAGGAAGAATTCACAAAATTTTTGTTGAAGTAGGCGACAGAGTAAGTTCTGGACAACTTATCGCCGAAATGGACCCAACACAACTAAATCAAACAAAGCTTCAACTTTTGAGCCTTGAAAAAGATTTTGAAAGAATGGACACTCTTCTTGCAGTAGGCGGCGTATCAAAACAACAATACGACCAAATAAAAACACAGCTAGATATTACACAATCAAATGTTGAATTCTTAGAAGAAAATGTTTATTTAAAATCACCTTTTAATGGAATCGTTACCGGAAAATATTTCGAAGATGGCGAATTATACAGTGGAGCTCCCAATACTCAAGTAGGAAAAGCCGCAATTGTTACTTTACAACAAATACAACCCGTAAAAGCAATAATTAATGTTTCAGAAAAATATTATCCTGTAATTAAGAAAAACATGACTGCTAATATTAAATTAGACATATATCCTAATGAAATATTTGTAGGAAAAATCCATCTTATTCATCCAACAATAAGTGCCATTACACGTACTTTTCCTGTTGAAATTATTATTAATAACTCTGAAGAAAAATTACGACCAGGAATGTTTGCCAGAGTAGAAATGGAACTTGGCGAAGAAAATGTGCTAATATTACCTGTATCTGCAATATTGCAGCAAACTGGAACTAATAATAAATATGTTTTTGTTCATAATAATGGAATTGCAAAACGCTATGAAGTTAATACCGGTAATAGATATAATGATCTTATTGAAATTATTTCGGATGAACTTGACGAAAATGATGAAATAATTATATCAGGACACATCAACTTAGTTGATGGACAATCAGTTGAAGTAGTTGAATAATTTTTAAACAAAATTAACATGAGTATATATAGTAGTGCTGTAAAACAGCCGATTACAACTTTAATGATATTTGCTGCTGTACTGTTATTTGGTTTGTATAGCTTAGTTAGACTTCCGGTAGATTTCTATCCCGAAGTTGAATATCCGGCAATTACAATATTAACAGTATATTCAGGTGCAAATGCTTCCGATATAGAAACGAATATTTCACGTCCAATAGAAGATGCTGTAAACTCGGTTGATAAACTTAAAGAAGTATATTCTACTTCGCGTGATAATATGTCGGTTGTTACAATTGAATTTGAATGGGAAACTAATTTAGATGAAGCTGCAAATGACATAAGAAATTCATTGGAATTTGTTTCAGACGAACTACCAGACGGAGCCGAAAGCCCTATTATATTTAAATTCAACTCCAGTATGATGCCTATACTCTTTTACTCTGTTACAGCCGATCAGAGCTACCAAGGTATAGAAAAACTTTTAGACGAAAGACTTATAAACAGACTTAACAGAATCGAAGGCATTGGTTCAGTTAATATGTCGGGAGTTCCAGGTAGAGAAATTTTTGTAGAAGTTGACCCGCAAAAAATGGAGGCTTACAATTTAAGTGTAGAAATGATTGGCGGAATACTTCAGTCCGAAAACATAAATATCCCATCAGGAAATATTGAAATGGGAAATATTGATTACCAACTTAAGGTAGAAGGAGAATTCTCATCTTCTGATCAAATTAAAGACCTAGTTATTGGCAACTTTAACGGACAAACTATTTATGTAAAAGATGTTGCAACTGTTAGGGATACTATACGCGACATGAAAATTGAAGAATTGGTTAATGGAAGAAAAGCCATTAGGCTAATTGTAATGAAACAGTCTGGTGCTAATACAATAAAAGTTGCAAAAGAGGTTAGAGAAACAATAGAACAAGTACAAAATGATTTGCCACCAGATGTTAAAATTGAACCGATATTCGACTCTTCAACATTTATTAGCCAATCTATCAGCAACTTATCGCAAACATTGTTATATGCATTAATCTTTGTAATTATTGTTGTTCTGTTTTTCCTTGGAAGATGGCGTGCTACATTTATTGTTGTTTTAACAATACCTATTTCTCTTATTGTTGCTTTTATATATTTAGGTATTACCGGCAATTCTATTAATATTATATCCTTATCTTCCCTTTCGTTAGCTATAGGGATGGTAGTAGATGACGCTATTGTGGTTCTTGAAAACATATCTTCACATATCGAACGTGGCAGTACACCACGAGAAGCAGCCATCTATGCCACCAACGAAGTATGGCTTGCTGTAATAGTTACAACATTAGTTGTAGTAGCAGTATTCTTCCCTCTAACTTTGGTAAGTGGAATGACTGGGGTCCTGTTTAAACAATTAGGTTGGATTGTTACTATAGTTGTTGTTACTTCTACTATTATTGCAATATCACTTACACCTATGCTAGCAAGCAAATTATTAAAAGCTAAGGACAAAAATAAAAAAGTAAGAAGAATAAGTTACAACAACACAATTTTGCGTTTATTAAATAATCTGGACATATTATATTCAAAAATACTTAGACTTGCATTAAAACGCAAAGCATGGGTAATTCTTATTTCAATTGCAATATTTGTTTTATCTTTATTATTAATACCCGGATTAGGAACAGAATTTATTCCCCAATCTGACGAAAGTAGAGTAATAGCAACAATAGAATTACAAACAGGCACAAGAGTAGATAAAACAATAGAAATAGCTCGCCAAGTTGAAGAGGTTATTGAAAAAAGATATCCTGAAGTACGCCTTTTAAGTACCTCTAGCGGATCAGACGATGATGCCGGAGTAAGTGCTATTTGGGGGTCAAGCGGATCAAATATCATAAGTGTCTCGATGAGACTTGTGGATGTGGACCAAAGAAACAGAAGCTGTTGGGATATTGGCGAAGATTTACGCCAACAATTAGCTAAAATCCCCGAAATTGTAAAATACAATATATCGTATTCTGGCGGAATGGGAGGATTTGGAGGAAATACTGTTGATGTAAAAATATTTGGATATGATTTTGATGAAACAAACAGAATTGCCGAAGAATTAGAAACAGAAATTGCCGAAATTCCTGGCGCTAGAGATATAAAAATAAGTCGTGAAAAATCAAAACCCGAACTCAAAGTGGTATTAGACAGAGAAAAAATGGCGCAATTTGGATTAAACACAGCTACTGTAAGTATGGCTTTGCGAAACAGAGTAGAAGGGATGATTGCCACAAAATACAGAGAAAAGGGCGACGAATATGATATAATAGTTAGATACAAAGAAAACTTTAGAGAATCTATTACTGATATTCAAAATATTATTGTAACAAATTCTCAAGGAGCAAAAGTTAGAATCTCTGAAATCGGCAAGGTAGAAGAACAATGGTCGCCACCGAATATTGAAAGAGAACGTAGAGAACGTATTGTAAAAGTCTCGGTTACTCCATACAAAGTTCCGATGGGAGAAATGGCAAATCAAATTCAAGAAAAAATTGACAACATTGAGCATTCTGATGATATATTAATAGAAGTTGGCGGAGCATACGAAGACCAACAGGAATCATTCGCAGACTTAGGTTTGTTATTGTTACTATCCTTGCTATTAGTATATATTGTTATGGCATCACAATTTGAATCATTTAAAATGCCTTTTATTATAATGTTTGCAATCCCATTCTCTTTTTCTGGAGTAATACTTGCACTCTTAATTACAAATACAACGCTTAGTGTGATAGCTGCACTTGGAGCTGTTCTCCTAATTGGAATTGTTGTGAAAAATGCCATAGTTCTAGTTGACTATATTAACCTTATGAGGGATAGAGGTATTGAACTCAACGAAGCTATAATTCAATCAGGAAGAAATCGTCTCCGCCCCGTGCTTATGACAGCTGCTACTACAATCTTGGGATTATTGCCTATGGCATTGAGCACCGGAGAAGGCTCCGAAATTTGGGCACCAATGGGAATTTCTGTTATTGGAGGTCTTATATTCTCAACAATGGTTACATTGGTTCTCGTTCCTGCAATATATGCTGTATTCGCACGTAGAGGAGTACGTAAACGTAAAATCCACCAATTAAAATATGAATTTATGGAAAAAGATGTATAGCAGCCTTATTAGAAATTCGAGATATTAATGAAACATTTTGTAAATAACATAGATAAAATAATTAATAAAATCTTAATAGCCAATATGTATTTTACTTCATTTTCCAATCCCCC
>JAQVOJ010000013.1:0-15993 GCA_028702675.1 Bacteroidales bacterium | reverse complement strand
AAAAAGATGTATAGCAGCCTTATTAGAAATTCGAGATATTAATGAAACATTTTGTAAATAACATAGATAAAATAATTAATAAAATCTTAATAGCCAATATGTATTTTACTTCATTTTCCAATCCCCCCATAAGTCCAACCTCTAAAAGTCTAATATCTAATAATCTAACCTCTAATAATCTAATCTCTAAAAGTCTAATCTCTAAAAGTCTAACCTCTAATAATCTAACCTCTAATAATCTAATCTCTAAAAGTCTAATCTCTAAAAGTCTAATCTCTAAAAGTCTAACCTCTAAAAGTCTAATATCTAATAATCTAATATCTAAAAATCTAATATCTAAAAGTCTAATCTCTATAAGTCTAATATCTAAAAGTCTAATCTCTAAAAGTCTAATATCTAAAAGTCTAATATCTAAAATCTAAAACAATGAAAGCAATAATGATAATATACAACCAAGCCCTAACCGAAAAAGTAGAATATATGCTAGACGCTTTAAAAATAAGCGGGTTTACCCAATGGACAGACATGAAAGGCAGAGGTACCACCGATGGAAATCCACACATGGGAACACATACATGGCCTGAAATTAATTCAGCCATACTTACAATTGTAGATGACGATATAGTTGACACAGTTCTGCAAAAAGTGAAAAATATAGACCATATTAATACTGAAGTTGGAATTAGAGCATTTGTTTGGGATATCACAAAAACCGTATAATACATAATTCATTTTTCAAAAAAACTATGCAATTTCGGCTTTTATCTCTGCTAATCGTATGCTTATTATGTTATAATACTTACGCAAATACTAATGATTCAATTTATTCATCAAAATTATTTAATCAATTTAAAGATTGTAGCCCCGATTCTATCGAAAGGCTAATCAAATTAGCGGAAAAAATAGAAACACAAATACACACTTTTAATTCTGGTAATGATATTGCCAAGTATTATCGTGAAATAGGAATGATTTTTTATCAAAAATCACTTTTTACTTATGCCGAATCCTATTTCCAAAAATCTTATATTGAATATTTAAAACTCCATAACAATAAAGAAATTGCCAGATCATTATCTAATATAGCAGTAATGAGAGAGCTTAGCGGCGATTATAAAGGCGCTATCTCCAAGTATTTTGAAGTACTTGATATGATGAAAAACCTAAAAGATAATGAAGGAATAGGAAAAGTACTTAATAATATAGGGCTTACTTACGAAGAAATGGGGCAAAGAGGCAAAGCATTGGAATATTTAAAACAAGCAGCATTATACAAAACTGCCTCGAATGATAAAATCGGACTGGCAAGCACATACAATAATATTGGAGTAATTTATGAAGAATTGTTACCCGATGGCGATTCCGCACTAAATTATTATAACAAAGCGTTTAGCCTATACTCCAACATAAACATGAGTATGGAATACGCACAAGTACAAAATAATATAGCTTTAGTTTACCTTAAACAAAAAGACTACAACAAGGCTAATAAACTTTCTATTGCTGCATTGCACATTTTTGATTCTATACAATCTAAAAGAGGTATAGCTTTAACATCAAGAAATTTAGCATCAATAAATATAGAGATAGGAAACATACACAAAGCTTTTGAATATTTAAACAATAGCATGACCTTATGTAATCAGATTAATGATGTTGATATTCGAATAGATTTGTATCACTTGTATCAAAAACTATATGTAATACAAGGCGATTCTGAAAATGCATTACTCTATTTTTCAAAATTTAATAATCTTAAAGACAGTTTACTTAACAATAAAGTACAACAAAGTGTTGCCGAAAGCGAAGCAAAATATAAACTTAAAGAACATCAATTTGAAATTGAACAATTAAATCTTCAAAACTTATTGTATAAAAGAAAAATTAAAACTCGCCAAATATTTTTAAGCTTGTTAATAATAGTACTTCTTTCTGTTGCAATTATTTTATATATGGCAATAATTAATTTCAGAATGAGAGAAAAACAAATGCGACTCGAAATTCAAAACTATATTGAAACAATTAGAAAAATTCAACAAGAAAAAAAATTACACAAACACACTTATCCAAATCTTGAGGAATTTAATTTAACCGAACAAGAAGAAAAAGTCTTAATACAAATTGCACAAGGAAAAACAAATTTACAAATTGCAAATGAGCTGTATATTTCTGTAAATACTGTAAAATTTCATGTAAAAAACATATATATAAAACTTGATGTAAAAAACCGTGTACAGGCTATAAACCTTATCGATTCAGCTCATCAAGCATAACCAAAATCAAGTGTTGTGCCGCTATATGTTTCCTGAAATATCATTGATATATCCCAAAAACTACCCCTTAGGGTAGTAAATATTGCTATTCAAAAAAATACTTTTGCCACTAATTTTTAAAAGGAGAATAATATGAAAAACTTAAAATTTCTTACATTAGTAATTGTATTTTTTATCGTAAATACCAGTATTTATGCACAGATAAGAGTTAATCTAAAAAATAAAGTAGAAAATGAAGCTAATAGAAGAGTCAATAAAAAAGTTGATGATGCTGTAAACAATACTTTAGACGATGTTGAAGGTGCGATTTTTGGGAAGAAAAAAGATAAGAAAAATTCGTCAAATACAAGTGAATCTGAAAGCTCGCCAGAATCAGTTAATAATACTGAAGCGGATGAAAAAATAGAACAAGAATCACAGTTACCTCAAAAACCGGTAGTAATATGGAGCAAATTTGATTTTGTTCCGGGAGATAATATTATTTTTGAAGACGGACCATCTGCTGATGAGGAAAACGGAGAATTTCCAAGTCGATGGGATTTAGAAGGTGGTCAGGTTGAAATTGCAAGTATTAATGGCGAAGCTGTAATTATGTTTTTAGATGGAGGTGAAATTGTTCCTTATCTTAAAAACTCAGATAAGGACTACTTGCCCGAAGTTTTCACCATTGAGTTTGATTTTTACCGACCAGCAGGAGGAAACCGAATAACCGCTTACCTTACAGATCAAAAAAATCAACGCGGAAAAGGTGTATATGATAATCCTCAGGAAATTGAGATAACCCCAATCAGAGTGGATGCTCCGGTAGACATTGTCGCAGAGCACTCGGGGCGAGATCACTCTTATTGCGAGATAGGTCGATGGACACATGTGTCGATAGCATATACCAAAGGCAAATTAAAAATATATTTGGATGATACACGCGTAATCAATATCCCTCATTACGAATTCAATCCAACTGGGTTTACTTTTCAGTGCTATTGGGCTGATGCAGGAGCAAATCTACCTTATTATGCTAAAAATTTCCGCATTGCTGAGGGAGGAGTGAAATATTACGACCGTGCAATGCAAGATGGAAAAATCATTGTCAATGGGATTCGCTTTGATGTTGGGAAAGCAACACTCAAACCGGAATCTATGGGACCAATCAACGAAATTTACGATCTCATGGACAAAAATCCAGAAATCAATTTCTCCGTTGAAGGACATACGGATAGCGATGGAAATGATGAAACCAATCAAGCTTTATCTGAAGAAAGAGCAAAAACGGTTATGAATAAACTAATTGATATGGGGATAGATAAATCTAGATTAAAATCAACCGGATTCGGTGAATCTAAACCAATTGCAGATAATTCATCTGCCGAAGGGAAAGCTCAAAATAGAAGAGTTGAGTTTGTAAAGTTTTAATAAAATATTTTAATAAAAGAAAAAATGCAGCAACTTAAACAATTATTTATTGGAATTTTTCTGATATCATTCATTGTTGGACATTCGCAAAGCGATGATCAAAAATTGGCAATTTTTGATTATCTGGAAAATACTAAACTAGTATCTGTTCGACAGATTTCAGACAATAATTTATCGGAAATTTCAAATGCAACTATTTATTATGCAGATTTAAGTTTTGATATGGAAAACACAGGGTATGGAAATACCATTAACTCAGCATATTTTATCAAAGTAAAAAATGAGTTCACAGCATTTAAACATGCATACGATTTGCTCGCATCTAATCTATTCATAAACAGTTTGAAAAAATTTACACTCACATCAGACCAAGATGCAATCAAATTTCAAACAGCTCTACTCTTATTTGATGATCAAAAGTTCAACGATGGATTTTTCAGAAAAGACAACCAATGGACTTTTGTTAGAAAATCATTTTTTAATCGTGCAGAGCTAATCGTGGTTAACACCAATGAAAAGGGGGAAATTATTAAAATTGAATATCAATATGAATCGGAAATGCCGGAATACGAAAGCATCGCTGCCCGAGAAGAACTCCAAACAGTAGCAGATAACGAAAAAACTGCTAAAAAGGACAGCATGGAAATGCTTATGTATCTATCAGAAAACGTAGATTACAATTTCACAATTAATGAACAATCTTTCCCTGAGTTAAAATCCCTTTCAAATGCAGACTTTTATTTAATTGAATTAAAAGTCAATGAAGTTATAGATGATGTATCTTCTACCACAACATGGGAAAGCAATCTAATGACATTTCAAAATCAGTTTTACAACACAAGCAGCCTTAATAACCTCATTAAATCACATCTGTTTTTCAAAAGCATATCCCCTGATTATGTCATTGCCAACACCGATGATGCCGAAAATTTTGAATCCATTTTAGATGCAATATTACCTGTGAGTTCAAATGAGGAATCCTTAAAATCTCACGAAAAATTAGCAGATGATATTTGGGCATTTACACGCAGTGAATCCTTTGACCAAAAGCAAGGCTGGCTAGTACAACTCAACGAAAAAAATCAAATAAAACAACTTACTTACGGAGAAATCTCAGACGTAGCAGTATTGCGAATAAGAATGCAAGACCCGAACTACAAAGTAGATTATGCCTTTAAACTCAATGCTCCTAAAACTACGGATATCACCATAAATGAGGGCGACAATCTGGAAATTGAAATTGAATTTAACGAATTACCGGTCAATGCAGCCGGTGCATGGATTATGACCCGTTTTAACGGACAAAATGTGGGAATTATGGCTTCCACTCAAATGACATCTCCATTTTACGAAGAAGTGCCTTCTGAAGAACTCACAAAGGGCAAACACGTATTAGAATATTTGCTACTAAAGTCAGGCGAAGACACAGACAATAACTTAGGTAACATAACTATTAATATTATTGTAAATTAGTATATATCTACAGTTTTTTACTTTAAAAGCAAAGATATTAATAGTGTTAAATATAATGAGAATATGAGGTGTAATTATATATTAAAATTTGTGTTAATTTTTGTTTTGGTAATGTAATTCCTTTCCATTTTCCTTGACACGAATAAAAATATAATCACATCTTACCTGACAGGGGCTCTTAATTTAGTCCCTGTTTTTTTTTATTGGGTAAGATACAATTCTATATAATAAAATAAATTACTATAATCAATATGATCTCTCGTTCCTACCCTCAATATAATTTATAAAAGAAGTATTTACAACTTTATTACCACCGGGAGTGGGATAATCACCGGTAAAATACCAATCACCATTATGATCAGGAATAGCTTTATGTAAACTTTCGATACTTTGAAAAATTATACTTAGTTCTGCATTAATATCATTTGGTTTAACAATTGAAGCTATTTTATCAGATATCTCATCGGCTGTAAAAGGCTTATAAATATGTTTTACATAGTTAATTATTTCTTCTTTTGGCAAATATTGTTGCGACTTACACTTTTCATAAACTTCATCAATAATATTCTCCATTTTTCTCTCTTTCAATAGCTCTATTGCTGCTCTAAAAGCAACAAAATCGCCCAATTTAGTCATATCAATACCATAACAATCGGGGTAACGAATTTGCGGTGCCGACGAAACAATAAAAATATGTTTAGGACACAATCTATCAAGAATTCTTAGAATACTTTCGCTTAAAGTAGTGCCTCTTACAATGCTATCATCTACAACTATCAGATTGTCAATGTTTTTATTAATTGTGCCGTATGTAATATCATAAACATGATGCACCAAATCGTTTCTTCCGTCGTCTTGACTAATAAATGTGCGAAGTTTAACATCCTTAACGGCAATTTTTTCAACTCTTGGTCGCAAGTTTAAAATCGCTGTTAATTCCGAATCAGAAATATCTTGCCCCGCATCTGCAATCATTTGCTTTTTTGTTTCAACCAAGCTGTCCTCAAGACCCTTTAGCACACCATAAAAAGCTGTCTCTGCTGTATTTGGGATAAACGAAAAAACAGAATTCGTTAAGTCATTATCAATTCTATCAAGAATCGAAGGAACTAAATATTCTCCAAGTCGCAATCTTTCTCGATAAATATCCATATCTGTTCCGCGTGAAAAATATATTCTTTCAAACGAACATGGTGTTTTTTTCTTTGGCACTCTTATTAAATCTTCACTTACCTTACCGTTTCTTCGGATAATAAGAGCAGCACCTGGTTTAAGCTCTTTAATATTATCGGCAGTTACATTTAATGCAGTTTGAATTACCGGACGTTCTGATGTTACTACAGCAATTTCGTCGTCGTGATAATAAAACGCCGGGCGTATTCCCCAAGGGTCTCTTGCAACAAAAGCATCTCCATGACCCAATAAACCACCAATTACATAGCCTCCATCCCAATTAGTAGTTGCTTCGCTTAAAACTTTAACAAGATCAATATTACGTTCTATTAGTTCTGATATTTCATTGTTAGGATATCCGTTGTTCTTATAATTTCTGAAAAGCAATTGGTTTTCTTCGTCCATATGAAGCCCTATCATTTCTAGCGCAGTAACGGTGTCAGAAACATCTTTGGGATGCTGACCAAAATCGACTAAATATTTAAACATTTCATCAACATTAGTCAAATTAAAATTTCCGGCAACAGCAAGAGTGCGACTACGCCAATTATTAACCCTAAGCACAGGATGAACAAATTCTATATTATTCCCTCCAAAAGTACCATAACGCAAATGTCCGAGAAACAATTCTGCTGCAAAATCCAGATTATCTTTTGCAAACTCAGGGTTATTTAATAATTCCGGATTTGATTTGTTAATATCAATATGTTTCTCGTTTATCCTCTCAAAAATATCCTGAATTGGATTTAAACGATTCGATCGTAACCGATTCATGTATTTCAAACCGGGTTGCATATCTAGCTTTAAGCCTACTACTCCAGCCCCATCTTGCCCCCGATTGTGTTGCTTTTCCATCAAGAGATAAAGTTTATCTAAACCATATCTCCAAGTACCGTATTTTTTTTGATAATATCCTAATGGCTTAAGTAGTCGTAAAACTACAATCCCACACTCGTGTTTTATTGCTTCGCTCATTCTGCTTTGCTGATTATATCAGTATTTTATTATATTGTATATAACTGGTACAAAACTAAGTTTTTTTTTAAAAGGAACATTAGATTAATTATTAAATTAATCTCTATTTACAAAATATAGTGAATACATAAATTCAAAATAATGAAATATGCAATAATTTAGACAACTTTCAAAAAAGCTTACTTTTTACTAAACTTATTTTTTACTGTTTTAATAAAATCCAAAAGTTCAATCTTGGTGTTTTTCAATTTTTTAATAAAAAATAATGCTCCAATTATTACAATTATAAGTTTAATAAACAACAGAATATAATAATCTAAGGGCAAATAATGCATAAATGATAGTATGCCTACAATTATTAAAGTAAAGATTGTATTTAAATGATTAAACTTAAAATCAGTACTTTTTACAGCCAAAAATACTTGAATAGCTCCCATAACGGAAAAGCCTGCGGCTTTTGCTATTAGTGCATAATAGGGGTTAAATACACTTGCAAAAGCGAAACACAACAAAAGATTCACGATAAAACCCGCAGTATTACTTATAAATAATAAATTAGATTTCGTTTTACTATAATAAACTGCTAAATTATATAACTGACCAATAAAAACAATTAATAACCCAAAAGTTGCAAGTGGGATATATTTCCATGCCTCTACTAATTCAGGATTACTAGATAATATATATAAAACCTCGTAACCAAAAATAGAAATTAACAACGCTATAAAACCGGCACCCCAAGTAATTATATTAAAAAGTTTTCTAATATATTGATAGTTTTCTTCTCTAAAGTTTTCAAAAAACCATGGTGTAAAAGCAAAGTTGAAAGATTCTTTAAACATGCTAAAAAGCGCTGCAAAAGTAAGAGCGATATAATATATTCCACTAATTTCAGCTCCTTGAATGCTGTTAAGGAAAATAGCATCAACACTATTTAATAAAACTCCCATTAGCATAAAAGGAATTAAAGGAATAGTATATTTTAATACAGGTTTCAAAAATTTAAAATCAATCTTAAGTACAGTATTGCGATAGTATTTTATAAATGCATATGTACCCATTATTAAGCTATTTACTAATGTACTAAGAATAATCCCTAATGCATCCATTTTAAAGCCTACAACAAATAATAGGTTTAATAGTATATTACCACCAAAATATAACATGTCAAGAGTAAACACAGTCTTCCCATTATGCTTTGCTTTTTGGAGGCTTTTATATTGATTAAAAACAATTGTGAATGGAACTGCAGCTAATGCAAATGTCATGTACGGGAAAAAACTAATATCATTTAGAAGAGGTTGAAATATATATTCCCCAAAAGGAATTATAAGCATCAACATCAATACGTTAATAATTATCACAATTAAAAAAGAAGACCCCATGAGTTTTTTTTCATAATCTTTTTCTTTTGCCTGATCATCATACAAAAAACGTGTAATACCCCTCGGCAATTGAATATCGCTTAAACTCATTAGAATTAAAACAAAAAGTTGTGTTATTGACATAATTCCATAATCCACCTTTGTAAGGTATGCCGAAAAAATTGGGAAGAAAATAATCGAAGAAGCCCTGAGTATTATACTTGAAAGAGAATAAAGAATCGTGTTTTTGAATACTTTACTTAAACTGGTCATTATACTATTTAAAAATACATTATCGTTTTTTGTAAATCTTTCAGCAAAGATATTATTATTAAATAACAGTTTTTAAAATATCTTTGCATTAATAATTATTGATGAGAAGACTTTTACACATATTTTTTATTTTAAAGTTCAATATTCTTGTTTTGTTAGCTTATGTAACTATTCCTTTCATCAATAGAAAATCAAAAGATAATTCCCAAAAAAGAATTTTAGCTTTACCATATACCCCAAAAGGGTGGCCAGGAGGTGAAGATAGAATTGCTGCATGGCAAAATTACTTAAATGGATTTAATAATTTATATCAAATTCATTGGGCTTGGGAAAAACCCGAAATCGAGAGTTATTATAATTATATAAAAGCAAATGATTGGCAAAAAATATATAAAACATATAATTCAATTCTTTTAAAACGATATAAATTACTTTTTAAGTTGAATTTTTATGATATCATTTGGGTACAAAGAGCATGGGTACCTCTCTTTCCTTTTAAAAATGCAGTTTTTGAAAAATTAGTTTCAAAATTTCATAAAAAAGTAATATATGATTTCTACGATGCCGATTATATTCATAATAAAACACTAGTTAACAAAACAGCACAATATGCATATAAAGTTAGCGTCGCCAGTATGCATTTATACAACTATTTTTCAGCTATTAATTCTGAAACGTATTTCTTGCGTTATGCCATAAAAACAGATAATTTTAAAAATAGACAAAGAAAGTCCGACAATCAGATATTAATTGGGTGGATGGGAAGTCCGACAAATGCAAAAAGAGTATTTGAAATTAAAGCTGTCCTTAAAAGAATTGAAAAAGATTATCCACAAGTTAATTTTTCTTTCACTTGTAGGCAAATGCCTAATTTGGGATTAAAAAATATTGTGCACAATCAATGGGGAATAAACAATTTTAATTACGAACAATGGATCGCTAATTTAGATATTGGCATTGTTCCCTATATTAATCCAACGGAAACGGTTAAAGCTAAAATAGCAATGAAAGGATTAGAATTTATGTCAAATTCGATTCCAATGGTTATCTCACCTTATATTCATTCTGATAAACTTATACATGGTAATTCTTGTTTTATTGCGTCAACAATTGATGAATGGTATTTATATCTTACTCAATTAATTGAAAACCAAGAGAATAGAAAATGCATGGGTTTTGCAGCTAAAAAAGTTTTTAATGAATATCACAGTTTCAATTCAGTTTTTACAAGTTTAAAAAGTCTATTAGAAATAAACTGATTATATTGTTTATTGAAAATAAAACTAATTCATTATTTTTATAGTATATATTCGCAATTTAATACTTGTTTAAAAAGTAGCTTATGAAAAGAATCTGTGTTTTATTACCAGGAAAAATTATCTATGATAACCGTGTAATAAAAACAATTAATGTTCTAAATAAATATTGTTTTGTTGATTTATATTACACATACTCTACACCTATTGATAATGATTTGTTTAATAGTAATACTAAGCTATTTGCTTGTCCTCCCAAAAATACGATTAAACAAAAAATACTAAAACATTCCTTTTTTATTTATGAATACAACTATATCTATAATGAGGTCAAAAAACACAACAAAGTATATGACTATATATGGGCTAATGATTTGCCAGTACTTAAACTAGCATTTAAAATTAAAAAGAAAACAAATGGGAAAATCATATATGATTCACACGAAATTTATTGTGAAACAATTAATCAGTTTTTTCCCGAAAACGCAAAAGGGATAAAAAAATTGGTTTTTAAGGGATTAATCTCTATGATGCGTTTTATAGGCAATAGAGCAGAAGCTAATATGTTAAAAAAAACAGATTTCTTTGTTACAGTTTGCCATTCGGTTAAAGAATACTTTACAAAAAAATATGGAAGAAAAGATATTCATGTAGTTTATAATTGTCCACCCTTAAGTAATAATACAGATAAAATAGATTTTAAAAAAATGCTTGGAATTAGTAATAATACTTTTATTCTGCTTTATCAAGGTGTTATGAATCAAGGCAGGGCATTAAATCAGATGATTGAGGCTCATCAATTTACAGATGAAGACATTAGGTTTATTTTAATGGGTAATGGTAGTATTAAAAATCATCTCATTAGCAAAACTAAAACTTTAGGTTTGGAAAAAAAGATCATTTTTATAGACCCTGTACATCCGTCTGAATTATTGAAATATACCCGAGGTGCAGACGCAGGGATTGTTTTTCAGGAAACAGATAAAAATTTAAGTAAAAAACTTGGCATAGCTAATAAGTTTTTTGAATATATGCATGCTGGTATCCCATTTGTAGCAACTGAAGCACCTGAAAATATTCATATTGTAAATCAGTTTCCTGTTTGTATATTTGTAAATTCTAAACATGATGTTTTGCAAATTGCCCAACAAATAAATAAACTTAAAAATGAGCCTGTAAAGCATATGAAAGAGGCTGCATTGAAAGCGGCAAAATATTATAACTGGGATAAGCAAGCAGAGGTAATAAAAGAAATAGTAAAATAATATTAATGGGATGGAATTATTCGAAGATAAAAGTAAAAACATACGTATTTGTGCCAATATCTTGCATATAGGTAAAAATGTTAAATTCGGGAGCAATATTAATATTTCTGTAAATGGAAAGTTTAGCATAGGAGATATGAGTTATTTAGGAAAGGATATTGTAATGCGAGGTAATAATATTGAAATTGGAAAATACTTTTACAATTCTGGCAATTTAAGGGTTGGTGGGGGTGGACGACAACATCCAAACGCAAATCTTATGGTTGGAGACAGATGTACTTTTTGTAATAATCTATTAAATCTTTGCGAACCTATTAAAATTGGTAATGATGTTGGGCTTTCAGAAGATGTCTCGCTAATTACACATGGATTTTGGTTAAATGTACTTGAAGGCTACCCTGCTAAATTTGCTGGTATTACAATAGAAGATGGAGTTATTGTTGGATATCGTTCTGTTATTTTAATGGGAGTTTCTATCTCAAAAAATATTGTAATTGGCGCAAACTCTACAATTGTAAATAGTTTAACAAAAAAAGGCATCTATGCTGGTTCGCCGGCAAAATTCATAAAAAATATTATTCCATTAACACAAACCGACAAAGAAAATGTAACTATAAATATTATTGAAGAATACCTTAAAGTTGCAAAATATCACAATATCAATCCATCTATTAAACTTGACTATCCTGTTGTAACAATAAATAATATTTTTAGTGTAAACTTTGAAACTCTTGAATATTCAGGAAAGGAGAATTATATTACTGACGATTTTCGAGATTATATAAGAAAATGGGGTATTAGAATATTTACAGAAAGACCACTGAAGAGTAATTTTAAATTCTATTAATTAAAAATTAAAAATGGCATTAGATTTTAAAAATAGAAATGTGATAATTTTAGCTCCACACACAGATGATGGAGAACTTGGGTGCGGAGGTACTATTGTTAAAATGCTGGAGATGAGTGCCAATGTATATTATGTTGCATTCTCTACTGCCGAAAAGTCTTTACCCAAAAGATTTCCTAGTGGGACTCTGAAAAGTGAAGTAAAAAGAGCAACAGAAAAACTTGGAATAAAAAAAAGTAATTTATTTATTTACGATTACGAAGTAAGAAAACTAAATTATGTACGTCAAGAAATTTTAGAAGAATTAATAAAGCTAAAACATAAAATACATGCTGATTTTGTTTTTATGCCTAGTATGCACGACATACATCAAGACCATTCTACTGTTGCTATTGAAGGATTAAGAGCATTTAAAAATACTAGTATTTTAGGATATGAACTAATATGGAACAATCTCACTTTTGATACGATATGCTTTGTTAAACTTGAAGAAAGACATATTATAGCAAAAATAGAAGCATTACAAGAATACAAATCGCAATCAACAAGGAAATATACAAGTCCAGAGTTTATACGCTCATTAGCAATTACCAGAGGTACACAGATCGGTAACGATTATGCAGAAGCATTTGAAGTAGTTCGGTGGGTTTGGTAGTTTTGTTTTAATAAGAAACTAATAATTATATTTGTAAAAGATTTTTGATGCATTGTGTAATATTTTTTTAAAATAATCAAAAATATATATTGTTATGACAAAAACCGCATTAATTACAGGTATTACCGGGCAGGATGGTGCATACCTTGCAGAAATGCTTTTACATAAAGGATATATTGTTCATGGTATTAAACGAAGAAGCAGCCTTTTTAATACACAACGAATAGATCATCTATATCAAGATCCACATATTGAGAACCAAAATTTTGTTTTACATTATGGAGATTTAACAGATTCAACAAATTTAATTCGCATCATTCAGGAAGTACAACCAGATGAGATATACAACTTAGCTGCCCAAAGTCATGTAATGGTTAGTTTTGAAACACCTGAATATACTGCAAATGCTGATGCACTAGGCACTTTACGCTTACTTGAAGCTATTCGAATTTTAGGTTTACAAAAAAAAACTCGCTTTTATCAAGCATCTACATCAGAACTATACGGAAAAGTCCAAGAAACACCTCAAACAGAGAAAACTGCTTTTTACCCTCGGAGTCCCTATGCTGCTGCTAAGTTATATGCTTATTGGATTTGTGTAAATTATAGAGAAGCATACAATATGTTTACAACTAATGGCATTCTGTTTAATCACGAATCGCCTATACGGGGAGAAACATTTGTTACCAGAAAAATTACCCGTGCAGCTGCAAGAATTTATCTGGGAGTACAGGATAAACTATTTCTTGGCAACCTGAATGCACAACGCGACTGGGGGCATGCAAAAGATTATGTAGAAGCAATGTATTTGATATTGCAACAAGATACACCTGATGATTTTGTTATTGCTACAGGAGTTACTACATCAATTAGAGAATTTGTACGTAAAACTTTTGAAAAAATTGGGATTGAAATAGATTTTAAAGGAACAGGGATAAACGAAAAAGCATTTGTAGTTTCCGTAAAAGATAATGATTGCAAATTAAAACTAGGAGATTGTATATTAGAAATAGACCAAAGATATTTTAGACCTACCGAAGTAGAACTGCTTGTTGGAGATGCTTCAAAAGCTCGTAAAGTGCTGGGGTGGTTACCAAAATATAATTTAGATTCACTTATAGAAGAGATGATAACAGAAGATATGAAATTAATGAAAAAACTATACGTAAAATGATGAAACAAGATGCGAAAATCTATCTTGCCGGACATACTGGAATGGTTGGTTCTGCAATCCTTAGAGAACTTAAAAAAAAAGGATATCAGAAAATTATATATCGTAGTATAGATGAATTAGACTTAAAAAACCAGAAACAAACTGAAGACTTTTTCCAACATGAAAAACCAGAATATGTTATTTTGGCAGCTGCACATGTAGGTGGAATTCTTGCCAACAATATCTATAGGGCTGAATTTATATATGATAATCTGATGATCCAGAATAACGTAATCCATCAGAGTTATTTACATGGTGTAAAAAAATTGTTATTTCTTGGTAGTTCGTGTATTTATCCTAAAATGGCACCACAACCTCTTAAGGAAGATTATTTACTTACCGGACTTCTAGAATACACCAACGAACCTTATGCCATTGCAAAAATTGCTGGTATAAAAATGTGCGAAGCATATCGCGATCAGTATGGCTGCAATTTTATTTCGGTAATGCCAACAAACTTATATGGTCCAAACGACAATTTCGATTTAAACACATCTCATGTTTTACCAGCTATTTTACGTAAATTCCATGAGGCCAAAATTCATAATAAGCCCAAAGTTGAATTATGGGGAACTGGAAAACCTATGAGGGAGTTTATGCATGTTAACGACATGGCAGCAGCTTGTATATTTTTGTTTGAAAACTACAATGACAAACAATTTGTAAATATTGGTTGGGGAGAAGATATTTCTATTGCCAATCTGGCACTGCTCATTAAAGAAATTGTTGGATACAAAGGTAAAATAGTATATGATACTAGCAAACCAGATGGCACCCCTCGCAAACTACTAGATGTTAACAAACTTAACTCTCTTGGCTTTACTCCAAAGATTACGTTATACGAAGGAATTAAAAGCGTATACGAACAGGTCTTTATAAAGCAATAAGACAATTACATGTTCCTATTAATTACGATGATATTCAAATTCAAGCAGAGTTAAGATTAGATTTGCTGATAAATGATACTGTCATTGTTGAACTCAAAGCAATTGAACATATTCTACCAGTACATGAAGCTCAGTTGTTAACCTACATGAAGTTACTTAAAAAACCGCAAGGCTTGTTAATTAACTTTTTTGTTGATAATATTGCTAAAACAGCAAAACCATTCGTTAATGAATATTTTAATGCATTACCGGAGTTTTAAACATCGTAAAACATTAAGAAAACCTCTTAATGAAAACCTTAACCCGCATTATTCATCGCATTATTCTTGGCTGGCTCGTAACAAGTTGTTAGTCTGTGGATTGGCACGGTGCTTATGATTTTATTATTAGCCAAATTTTGAAAAAGCTTACGATTATCTTTGTGCATCTGCTTCGTTGCGAAAGGCTTGAAATATAAGGATATATCTGCAATACCGATTAAACATCAAAATGAGGCTTACTTTCACTTACTTCGAGAGCCTCAGCACATGTCGTTCAGTATGCCTGTTTTGCTGTAATACCGATAGTGTATCAAAATGCTGATACAATTCATTTTATTCCTTGTATCAGCTTTGATACTACATCGGCATTCCACCAAAATTATCTATTTATAGTGGTGTAATTTTCGGCATTAACCTTCCGAAATAAATCCGGAATACGAATTGGTAGTTTCAGGATTTCTTTGTCAATCATCCTGAAACACAATTGGTATAAGTTTCGACGCCTACCAGCTACACAAAGGGAATCGTATGAATAATGCGGGTTAGTGTGCAAGTTCACCAAAATTGCTTTTATAAAAACCAAAATACATTAATAAATGCTTTTGTAAATAGCAAATAATGATTATACTTGTAAATAAAAAAAGCAAAAATGGAAACACTTTTACGGAA
>JAQVOJ010000178.1 GCA_028702675.1 Bacteroidales bacterium | reverse complement strand
TAGCTTTTGTTCATGGATTTGCCACAAATACTGAAACTACCGCTGTTGAAATAATGAAAGAAAATATTGATATTATAAGAGATGGCTTCATAAACAATACAACCCCATGCGGAATTCCATTTATTAATTCAGGTAAAATTGACAACAGGGTTAATACAAATATTACACCTAAAATTTATCCTAATCCAGCGAATAATTTTATTACAATTAAAGGCAATTCTACTACACCATGCTCTATAGAAATATTAGACTTAAAAGGAAGTACTTTAATTTCTAAAAACATGCACAATGGGACAAATCAGTTGGATATAGATATTAGCAATTTACCAGAAGCAGTTTATTTTATAAAAATCAAACAAAATAATTCTGTAACAACCAAAAAGTTAGTTGTAATCAGATAATAAGAAATATACAATTGTTATAGTAAAAATTATAATTATGAAATCACTAAAGAAAATTCACATCGTATTGACAAGTGTTTTATTTTCAAATTATTTATTAGGACAAGTTGTTGTATCAGTAGATTTGAACAATTATGTTTATGCTAAAGTAGAAAACCCAATATCTATTGCAGTTCCAGGTGTTTTAAACAAAAACTTGTATGTAGTTGCTGAAACTGGAGTTCTAAAAGATATGGATAATGGGAATTATTTTTTGATTCCAGAATTTCCTATTGCGAATTTAAACATTTTTGAAATTAATGAGAGCGATACAGTATTAGTTGGTAATTATCAATTACGTGTTTTCCGAATACCGCAACCAGAAGTTTTTTTAGCTGCGACCGGATCACCAGAAAACAATTCAGTATCTAAAGGAGCTTTTAGGGCAAGTCCATATTTAAGATTTAAATATAACGACCAAGTTGAGCCTTTAATTAAAAATATACCCAAACTTATAAGCTTTAAAGTCTCATACGAGAAAGACGACGAATTAATCGAGACAATAATACAAGGGAATAAAATATCAAATGAGATAGTTCAAGAAATGATTAATCAGCCAGAAGGCACAGAGTTTTTGGTGTCAGAAGTTAAAATCGTAACATCGTATTCAGAAAAAGAGGGGCAGGTGATAAGTTCAACGCATAAATTCATTTTAAAATAATTACAAATAAATACATTAGTTATGAAGACTCTTTGTAATAACAATTTCCTTAAAAGCCTAATTGTTTGTACAATCTGCTTTTATAGTTATTCTGCATTTACTCAACAAGCAAGTATAGAACCACTAAATCCAAAATGGATAGAATATCAATCCAACAAAAGTAATATTGAAGAAAGTACAATGCCATCCAGAGCTACATAAATATTTTCACATAAATTTGAAGAAATGTCTATTTTAAAACGACAACTCATCAATATAATATAAAAAAAAGCATTACTGAATTACACTAAATTTTATTATTAACTAAACTTTTATACCATGAAAAACAGAATAAAGCCAATCCTAGTTCTAATTTTAATCCTAACAGTACAGTCATCTTGTACAATAGAAAAACGTCATTACATGAAAGGATATCATGTATATAGAAAGACTAATATCCCAATAATAACTAGAAAGGCAGACAACAAATCAGCGAATGAAACTTTCACGAACTATAATGATGCAAACCCATGTCCTACACAAAAAGCACCTTTAGACAAAATAGAGGATATATATGCTTCTACCGAAAGTGATATGATCCTACCTATCACAAAAAACAAAACAAATATAGCTCAAGAATCAAATTACGATTTTACTGGAACGAATAAAACACAAGACCCAAGTAACAAAACAACTATAACATCAAAAAATAAGAAAACTAATAAGAAAACTATCAAAAACATATCGAAATCTAAAGACAATTCAATTATATGGCAAATAATATTCTTAGCATTAACAGTGTTTGGAATAATTAAAATGGCATTTGAAATTGGGAAAAGGCCATACAAAGAACTAACAATAGAAGAAATTAAAGCCAAACGCAAATTTAAAGACTTGCCAGAGGAATCAACCGATGAAGAGAGCGAAGCTGCATGGAATCTAATGGCAACTTCTACAGAAAGCTGGTTCAAATTCACAGATGAAAATGGAGAAGAGTTTATTAAACCATACAAAAAGAAACACCTAAAAGCAACATCAGCAGTATTAAAATCGGTTCAAGAAATGTTACCTACTGACCCTGAAGTATTAGAACGACTAAATGAAGTTGGTTATTTTGCAAACTCAATGGCTAAAAGGCGATTTGCAGGATCGTTACCTTTGATACTCGTCGCCTGTGGTGCCTTATTATTCTTAACTTTAATAATAGGAGGTCCGTTTTTTCCTGCACTATTCAGTTCATGGTGGCTTATAGCCTCAATAGTTTTTTATATATTCTCAAGTAGAGCCCCTCAATATTTAATTGACAAACGACTAGCTAATTACAGTGGAAGAAACATTACAAGCTCTTTTCTAGCAGGTTTTTTAAGTATCTTCACATCAACTCCTGCAACTGAAACGGTTGAATATACCTATTCTAGCGGACGTAAAGAAACAGTTGAAGAATTAAATTGGGGTAAAGTAATTTTATTTATTCTAATTGCAACTGTGTTTTTAATTCTGGGAATGGCAATCCATATTTTTGGCTTATTAAATCTCTTGCGAAATTACGTATTCTATTTTTAAAAGGCGAAACGTAGTACGCTCACAATTAACGAATTACAGAAATAGTTAAAAGAAATATACCCAGAGTAAGATAATAACTAAATAACCACAATCTTTCGTTTAGTAACAAGATTCAGAACAACTGACCCAAGGGAATTATTATCATTATTATACAACTGATTATTAGATATTTAATAGATTATTGTTATTTTGCAGTCGGATTTAAAGATGATACCAGAATGATACAAACAAGACTTCC
>JAQVOJ010000094.1:2091-11622 GCA_028702675.1 Bacteroidales bacterium | reverse complement strand
TTCGCAATGACGTTGTGGAATGGAGGCGGGCTTCGCAATGACCTTGTGGGATGATCGCATTGTCGTGTTAAAAGAGAAGTGTACTTGGTAATGTTTCACGTTACAGATTTATCGATATTACTTCCTCTTTGTTGCCGGAAATCATTCTAATCCCGAGAGTTCATTAGCCAAATCAATAAATGCATATACGCTAAGCTGTTCAGCTCTTTTGTCTAAAATGTTATTGTCAATTTTATCCAAAGAAATATTTATAGGTTTTAAGGCATTTCGCAGAGTTTTTCGCCTTTGATTAAAAGCGGTTTTAACTAATGATTTGTAAAAATTCCACTCGCAATCAATACTTTTTCTTTCGTTTCTTGTAAGTCTAATCACTGCCGATTTAACTTTTGGTTGGGGGTAAAAAACTTTTGGCGAAACAGCAAAAAGATATTCAATATTATACCATGTTTGCAGTAAAACGCTTAAAATTCCATAAGTTTTATTGCCTTCTGATGCAGCTAATCGGCGTGCAACCTCGTCTTGAACCATACAAACAGTTTCTGGTATATTATTGTGATAGTCAAGTATTCTAAAAAAAATTTGACTGGAAATATTGTAAGGGAAATTACCAATTAAACATGTAGGACTAATAAGCATTTTGTTAAGTTCTGCTTTCAAAAAATCTGCATGAATAATGTTTACTTTTTCATTAGAATATTGTTTCTGCAAATAGTTAATTGATTCGGAATCTATCTCAATTAATGTAAGATTATCGAATCTTTGTTGCAAATATTGTGTTAATATTCCAGTACCCGGACCAAGTTCTATTACAGGATAATTGCTTTCATTAATCAAGCTATTGGTTATATTTTGGGCAATATTATTATCGGTAAGAAAATGCTGCCCAAGCGATTTTTTAGGATTTACCATATTCATAATTGCAAAAATGCAAAATATTATTTATCATAGAGTGTAAGATTTAAATTATATTTGCAATTCAATATATTAAGGCTTGATGAATAAAAAAATTAAGAATATTCTCCAATTTATATTATTTATAAGTGTTGGTGTTTTATTGTTTTGGTTGGTTTACAAAGATACCGATTTTAAAGGATTATGGCAAGAAGTTAAAAATGTAAATTACTATTGGTTTTTGCTCGAACTTGTTTTGTTTATTCTTGCCCACATGAGCAGAGCAGCACGTTGGATGATGTTAATTGAACCAATGAATTATAAACCCCGATTTTGGAATACCTTTTATGCTGTATTGGTAATGTATTTTGTTAACCTAGGCTTACCCCGAATGGGCGAAGTTGCCAGATGTGGAGTAGTAGCTCAATACGATAAAGTGCCTGTATCAAAAGTTTTGGGAACAATGGTTACCGAAAGAATATTCGACCTGATTATGTTATTTCTAATTACATTGGCATTTATTGTTTTTGGTGGTAGTTTATTCTCCCAATTTTTAGCAAATAATCCCGAACTTAGCGAAAATATTAATAAGTTTTTTGCACCTTATATCTTAATCATTGTTGCTCTGTTTATAACTATGGGATTGGTAGTATTTTATCTTATTTATAAAGGGAAATTTAATCATATTAGATTTTTTAATAAAGTAAATAGGTTTTTCCATAATCTTACCGCAGGTTTAATGAGTTTTAGAGGAGTAAAGCATAAAGGAATGTTTATTTTTCATACAGTATTTATTTGGTTTGCTTACTATATTATGATTTATATTTCTTTTTTAGCTTTCAACTTTACTGCAGAACTTTCCATGATGGCTGCATTATTAGTTTTTGTAACCAGTAGTTATGGAATGGTGGCTCCGGCACCAAATGGTATGGGAGCATGGCATTTTATGGTTATCCAAAGTTTGATTCTTTTGGGGGTTGTTAGTACTCAAGCAGAATCTTTTGCTTTGGTTGTTCATAGCTTGCAAACCGCAGGAATTATTGTACTTGGAATATTTGCTTTTATAGCTTTACCTATTATTAATCGAAGTGATTCTGCTAAAATTGTTTAATCTATTTACATGAAAATTAAGCAAAAACTTGTTTTAATTCTCAAGATTATAATTGTAGTAATTTCTTATGCTTATGTTATTGATACTTTGATTAAAGCTCCCGATTTAAGCAAATTACCACAATTATTTACCGGCTTTTCATTTTATCAAATTTCGATATTTGTTCTTGTGTGTTTACTTATGATTGTAAATTGGACGATTGAAGCTTTTAAGTGGCAATTATTATTGAAAGATATTGAACCTAAATCATATGTGAATGCAATAAAAGCTGTATTTGCTGGCCTAAGTGTTGGCTTGGCTACTCCTAACAGAGCAGGCGAATTTGGCGGTAGAATATTATTCCTTAAACACGAAAATCGCTCGATAGGTGGATTTCTAGCTTTAGCCGGAAGTTTTAGCCAATTAGCTGTAACTTTAATTATTGGACTAATAGGATTTACTGTACTATTAATGATTAGTCCGCAAAGCAGAGATTTATTCGCAGTATCAGACATCTTAATAACGGCTATCGGATTTTTATTTGCCGGTTTTATCTTATTGCTATATCTTAAAATTGACTATTTCAGTGGTAAGATAGCTAAAATTCCATTGATTAATAAACTGAAAAATCTTAGTAGCTACCCGGAGCTATGGAACATAACGAAAAAACTTAAAGTATTTGCATTAAGCATTATTAGGTATGTAATATTTATTCATCAATTTTATTTGCTTGTTTATATTTTAGATATTAATATTGATTATACTGATGCAATGCTCGTAATTTCTGTTATTTATTTGCTTATGGCGGTAGTACCAATAATCTCGATAGGAGAACCAGGCTTAAGAGTATCTTTTAGTTTAATATTATTTAGTATATTTACAAATCAGGCTGTAGCAGTTTTTTCTGCATCAATTTTGTTGTGGATAATTAATGTTGCAGTTCCTGCAGTTTTAGGTTCCTTGTTTATATTTAATGTAAAAAAAAGTAAAATATGAAAATAAGACCGGCAATTATTAATGATAGGGAAAAAATTTTGGAGTTTCAACTAAACTTGGCTATGGAAACCGAGAATTTAGAATTAGATAGAAAAACCGTTTTAAATGGAATTAACTCAGTAATCAACGATTCATCAAAAGGTAAATATTTTGTTGCCGAAAATGATAAAGATATTATTGCTTGCCTAATGATTACGCCGGAGTGGAGCGATTGGCGTTGTGCTTGGATGATTTGGTTGCAGTCGGTATATGTTGTGCCTGAATATAGAAACAAAGGCGTTTTTAAAACTCTTTATAATTATATTAAAGACATAGTCCAAAATAATATAGATTATAAAGGAATTCGTTTATATGTCGATAATTCAAATAAATCTGCTGCCGAAGTTTATCGAAAAGTAGGCATGTGTGGTGAGCATTATTCGGTATGGGAATGGATAAAGTAAGTATTTTTGTAACTTTGACTTTTTAATAATGAGATTATGGATATTTGTGAACGGATCGAAAATATAACAAAAAAAATACCCGATTATACAACACTCGTAGCTGTAAGCAAGACTCATTCTGTTGAAACAGTTAAACAAGCATATAATTGTGGACAAAAAGTTTTTGGCGAAAACAAAGTACAAGAGTTAGTTTCAAAATACGAACAACTGCCAAAGGATATTCAATGGCACATGATTGGTCATCTGCAGAGAAATAAAGTAAAGTATATTGCACCTTTTGTGAGTTTAATCCATTCGGTTGACAGTTTTAAATTACTAAGAGAGATTGAAAAACAAGCCAAAAATAACAAGAGAACTATTTCGTGTTTACTTCAATTTCATATTGCCAACGAAGAAACAAAATTTGGTTTTAATATTGACGAAGTATGCCAAATGATTGAATCAAACGAGTTTAAAGATTTGCAGAATGTTAATGTAACCGGAGTTATGGGAATGGCAAGCTTTACTAATGATATGGAACAGGTAAAAGAAGAATTTAAAACATTAAAAAAATACTTTGATATATTAAAATCTCGTTACTTTATTAGTAAAAGAGATTTTAAAGATATAAGTATGGGAATGACAAACGATTGGGAAATTGCATTAGAAGAAGGAAGTACAATGTTAAGAATTGGAACATCAATATTTGGAGCACGGTCGTGTATGATAAAATAGGATTAGTGTACAGGTTTAAAATGAGGCATTTATACATATTAATTATTTTTATTGTAAGTTTTGTTGGCTTAAAAGCCCAAAATATGCCTGTACATCAGCAGTATAGTTTCGACAATATGTTGTTAAATCCTGCATTTACAGGAATAGGAGAAGGAACCAGCGTTAAACTTATTCATAGGCAGCAATGGTTAGGATTTACAGGTGCTCCTCATACTTCAACTTTCATAATCAATGGACGTACAGGTTCACAGCCTGTTGGCTTAGGTGCTTTTATATATTCGGATATTAATGGTCCAAATAAAACTATCGGAGTGCAAGCAAGCTTTGCTTATCACTTACTTTTAGCCAGCAAACGATACGATAGAACAATTCTCTCTTTTGCTTTGTCATTTCATGGCATTTATCATACACTTGATCAAACAGGATTTAGTCAGGATTTTTACGACCCAATTATTACATATACTCAAAGAAGTGTTTTCTTGCCGGATTTTAACGCTGGAATGGTTTTTACTATGAAAGGAATAATGGCAGGAATAAGTGCCGACCATCTTATCCCTTTTTACAATAAACTTTACGATATTAATGTCGAAAGTATTATTCCAACTTATATGAACTTTCATGCAGGTTATGTTTTAGATATGCCTCGAAATGTTAAAATAAAACCACTTATTAATGTAAGAACCGACTATAAAGCTCATTCGCAATTAGAGATTGGTGGTAAATTTAGCTACGCTTATGGTAAACAAATAAAATCAAGATTTTTACGAAACCCTAACGAATTTTGGATAGGATTAAATTATCGACAAACTTTAGATTATTTAAATAGCGCACCATTGTGCATACAACCGGCTTTCGGATTTAAAATAGGTAGCTTTTCTTTTGCATATCAGTTCGACTTAGGCTTAACAACTATTCAAAGATATTCATACGGAACACATCAAGTTATGATAGGACTTAAATTTATTAGTAATAAAGTTGTAGATATTGGAAGAAGCGGTGTTCCAATTTTTAATGAGGAGTTTTAAAATATGAAGTATTTTAAACACATATTAATTATACTAGCAGTGTTAATAAGCTTGAAATTATCTGCCGATAATGGTTATAGACAAGATTCGGTTGATTGTTCTAATGTCTTTAGTTTAGACTGGGCATTTGCAATGGGTGGTACTAACAACGACGTGTCGCTAGATGTTTGCACCGATTTATCAGGAAATATTATCATTACTGGTTACTTTTACGATACTTTTGAGTTTGCTGATACAAGCTTGGTTTCGCAAGGTGATAGAGATATATTTTTAATTAAGCTTACTCCACAGGGAGATTTAATATGGGCTCAAAGAGCAGGTGGAGATGGTTTTGATGAAGGAAAAGGTGTAATATGTGACTCTGACGGAAATATTTATCTTAGTGGTACTGTTTTTACAACCGGTACTTTTGGCGAACAAGAATATTTTGGTTATGCCGAAAAAGATTCTTTTATAGCAAAATTTAATACTGAAGGAGAATTACTGAATATAGAAATCTTCGGAGGTTGGGGCAACGACGAAGGAGTTGATATAGAATTAGATAATCAAGGTAATGTGCTTATTGCAGGTAATTATGAAGATGCAATGGCTATTGGAACCCAAACTCTAAACTCGAATGGTGGAAGAGATTTTTTCGCTGCAAAATACAACTCCGATATGGAATTTCAGTGGGTTACTAATCATGGAAGCAACCAAGATGATTTTGCAAGTTCAATTGCCGTTGATTACGATGGAAATATTTTCGTAGGTGGAAGTTTTAGCGGAACAATGACAGCAGGAGCATTCTCAATGGATGCAGATGGAATGTACGATGGATTTATTGCATCTTATAATCCCGATGGATTTATTAGGTGGATGGTAAACGAAGGTACTGATGCTGATAATGATTTGATACATTCTTTGACTACAGATTATAATGGTAATGTATTGGTTACAGGATATTTGCAGCTAGCCGAAAATACTTTATTCATTTCAAAATATGATAATAACGGGTTGTTTAAGTGGCGTGAAGAACTTGGTGGTTCTGCAATTGCCGAAGGATTATCTATCAAAAGTGCTAATAATGGTAATATTATGCTAGCAGGAAGATTCTCGGGAGTCGCTAATTTTGGCGGTGGCAATACAGGATCGCTTGGTGGTTACGATTTGTTTATACTTAGCCTTTCACCTGATGCCGATTATTTGTGGGGAAGATTCGGAGGTAGCCCATCTACAGACGAAATCAATGCAATATGTTTTGATAATGAGCAAAGCATTATTGGAGTAGGTTCATGCTATACACCTATTTATATCGAAGGTGTGCCTTTTAATGGTAATGGGTTGTCCGAAGCATTGGTAATGCGTTTGCAAAAAGCTATAAGTATGGGTAGTATTTCGATTAGTGGAATTGATTGCAACGAAAACAACTTATGTGCTCAGATTGATATGCTTACAGGTACACCGCCTTATAGTTATTATTGGTCAACTGGCGATAACGAGGACTCTATTTGCGGACTTAGTGTAGGAGATTATACATTAACTGTAGTTGATGATGCCGGATGCTATATTGATACAACCATAAATATCTTTCCTCCAAATATTCCTGTTATTAATTTGCCCGATTTAATTGAGATTTGCCCTTACGATACTTTAGAATTAGATGCAGGAGAAGGAATGCAATCGTATAATTGGAGTACAGGTGAAAATACTCAATCAATTATAGTAAATCAAGGTGGAAATTATTCGGTTACAGTAGAAAACGAATTTGGTTGCCAAAATTCACATACCCTTGATGTTACACAAATATCAGAACCTGATTTAATCTTGGCTGACACGGTTTATATTTGTCAGGGCGATTCTACATTGGTATCAGTAGTAGATTCATATAATAGTATTGAATGGAGTACAGGGGCTACAAGCCAGTCGGTAACTCTTTATCAGCAAGGAGTTTACAGGGTTACAGTTGCAGATGTACAATGCGTTTATTATGATACTGTAAGATTATTGTACTATCCTCAACCAAATGTTGACTTAGGTGGCGATCAATATATTTGCGAAGGCGATTCGATAGTTTTTGATGCCGGCGATGCTTATGAGTCTTACTTATGGCAAAATGGTTCATCAAATCAAACATTTACCTTATTTACACCAGGCTCAGTTATGGTAACAGTAACTGATATTAATGGTTGCAGCGATAGTGATAGCGTAAATTTAAGCTTTGCCACAAATCCGGAGATTGATTTAGGGGAAGATATTGCAGAGTGTGCTGATATAGATATTGTTATTGATGCCGGACCCGGATACGAATCATATATATGGAACAATAATCTTACTGATCAAAGCATAATAGCAGACCAAACAGGTACTTATTCGGTTACAGTTACAAACTCCGAATCTTGTACTAATAGCGACGAAATATATGTTGAAATTTATGAATTACCCGATATAGATCTAGGCGAGGATATTGAGTTTTGTGCACAGAGCTCTTATATTATTAGTGTAGCCGGAGATTATAATAGTTATATTTGGAATACAGGTGCAAATACCCCAAATTTACCGGTTAATACAAGCGGTACTTATTCGGTAAGTGTTACAAACAGCCACGGGTGTACTGCTGCCGATTCGGTTGAAGTAATTGCACATCCCGTATCGCCACCTGATTTAGGAGATACAATTGTTGTGTGCGACAGTACAACAATCTTTATTACGCCCGAGCAAGAATATGAAGAATATTTGTGGAGCAATGGTAGTCATAGTTCTGGTATTTTTGTTAGCGATAATGGAAATTTCTCTCTTACGGTTACAGATGATAACGCTTGCTCTTCAGTTGGGAGTGTTAGTGTTATTTATGCCGAAGCTCCAACTATTAGCGAAGTTTATAGTACGGCAGGTACTCTCATCGTGGAAGCCGAAGGTGGAAACCCACCTTATGTGTTTTCAATTGATGGTGAACATTGGCAACACGGAACTGCTTTTGGTCAGCTCGAAACGGATTTCTACGATGTTTATGTTATCGATTCTCTTACTTGTTCCGATACAATTAATGTCTATGTTGATAATATTCTTGTGATCCCCGAATATTTTACTCCCAATAGCGATGGATTTAACGATAGATGGGAGATTGGCGGAATTTATCAATATCCAAATGCTCAAATTACGATTTTTGACCGATTTGGAAAAAAATTAATCGAATATAAAGGTAATCAACCCGGCTGGAACGGATTTTATGCCGGTCAACCTGCTCCTGCTGATACGTATTGGTATATAATCTCTGTAAACAGAAGTATTGAGTTTAAAGGTCCGGTTACTATTGTAAGGTAATTCTACTGAATTATAAACTTATAGCTTTCTTTCTGTGTGCTGTTATAAAAAACAATTATATACGTACCGGCAGTTAATTGTGAGATATTTATTATATGATAGTTTGTATCATTATAAGAGTTAAGAGTGCCTGTTAGTAATTTTCTCCCAAGTATATCTGATATGTAATAACTGTTGTTCAAATCGTTATTAATACCCCATACATATAAGTAATCATCATAAGATAATTGAATATGTAATTTGTTATTTTTCTCATCATTTGCATTTACTGCTATAATTTCACTATATGTAAATGAGCCGTCGTAGTCAATTTGTTTTAAACGATAATAATTATGGGTGTTTTTATAATTATTATGAATAAATGAGTAATCATTTTGAATGCTCGAGTTGCCATTTCCTAAAACTATTCCTATTTCACTGAAATTATACCCATTTGTACTATGTTCAATCGAAAAATAGTCGTTATTAATTTCGCTTAAAGTACTCCATTCAAGTAATATTTCATTGTTGATATACTTACCTGTAAAGGATATTAATTCTATGGGTAAAGTAACATCAGGATTTTTTGAACCTAATGTAACAACATAATCGGTTTGTTTTGAGTCAATTATAGGGAATGCTAAGTTACTTGTAATGTATCCTTGATCATGATTACCAGAATTTGCAGATTGCCCTAAATCGTTCCACATTGCATTATGATAAACAGCAACACTTAAGTCGGCAAATGAAAAGTTATTTGGTTGATTGTTAGGACATATATCGTGAATACAAAGTTCGCCTTCGGCATGACTATTATTGTCCCAGCCTAGGCTAACTTGTCCGAGATTTTCGGTTGTTGATACATTCCAATATTCTCGCGAGCTAACGTAAATAAGGCTTGGCGACATATTTCCACCATGTTGCCACCAATCGTAAGGTGGTTCAGTGAAATTATATTCGGCACTTATAGTATTAGATGAAAGAGGAGTAAGCATAATGGGTCCATAAACATAATATTCTTCGTTTACTTCATCATCGTTTAAATCTCTTTGCCTTATATCTCCGGTAGGGAACGTAAATACGCTATTACCTG
>JAQVOJ010000094.1:0-1991 GCA_028702675.1 Bacteroidales bacterium | reverse complement strand
GTCCAATTATCTCCGTTGAAAATAAGATTCCCATAAATAATAAACTCATTAGTGAAGGACATTCCACTTGATACCTCATTTATTGAAACACCTGAGTTTACTATTAAGTCGCCTTTTATTTCAACGGGGGAAGGACCTGTAATTGAATAATTTTTATTCCCATAAGTTCCGCTAAGAACTAAATTTCCAAAAGTTTTACCTGATGCAGAAATCTGGAAATTAGCACTTGCACTGTTTAGATCAATTTCGAAAGTCCCGTTTTCGGTTCCTGAGGTGGCTGATAGTCTTTCTGTCATGTTTGCTGTCGAGCGGAGAGTATTGTGAACATATTTGCCACCGTTAAGTATGGTAAAATCAGGATAAGACCCTCCTGAACTATGCCACATAACAGGGTTTCCTGATGGTGCACCGCTATTATTAATAAATATTCCACCGTCGTGAATTGTGATTCCGTTGCCTTCGGCGTTTAATTCTAGTGCAGGTGCATTGCTGTTAGATTCTGGTATAATCAGAGTTATTTCTTTATCTATATCAGGAATAATAGTAACACTTTTAACGAATGCCTGATGGCGAGCGTCTAATGTAACGAGATAATCACTTGCCGGACCAGTAATATTATCGAATTTTACATCGTCAACTTCTTGGGGTAGGAGATTAGGACTCCAATTTTGAGGATCAGACCATAGTGTGTTACCTGTGCTGCCGTCCCAAACAATTTCTTTGTAGAAATTATCGTAATAAATAGGAGTTATTTGCCGCTCTGTTACTCCATCGTAGTTATCATCTCCATTTTCATCGTAGTTGTAAACCAGTGTAACCATGCTTGTAGGCCATTCGGGTTCAGGGTTACCACCAATATCGGTATTAGCAAAAATATAGCATCGTAAATCGTTTGTTCCGTTTTCATCTTTAATATAAATATTCGCAAACGAAGAATTGCTCGAAGGCCAAGTTCCCGATGATTTACTTGCATCATGTAAGCGCATTAATACACCGTCAACTTCTTCAAATTCTGCCTCTGTCATAGCATATAAATCTTCGATGGTGGTTAAAAAAGGTTCGGGAAGTATCGTGTCATTTAAAAAAATGATTTCTTCAGGTTCAGAAAGTGCTGTCATATTTGCTCTTATATCTGTTTGTTCATCACTAGACCCTCTTACGAGTTTAATTTGTCCTTTAATAATATAATAGCCCGACAGATCAATAATAGGATTAAAAATTTCATCAGAACGAATGGCAAGACCATGCCCATCTTCGCCTTCTCCTTCTTGAATAAAAAACTGATCGTAACTACCACTGCTCAACCTACCTGATGCAACGGTAGTAATACCTTCTACAGCAACAGTCTGGTCTATTTTGTTCAGAGTCCAGTTGCTACTATTATAGTTTTTTACATTACTTATAGGTATAGTAGAATACATCACAGGGGATTCTGCAATACTTGTTAATGTACCACCTTGTACAGCAGTTTTTACAGTAAGCGAATGAATGCCATTGTCTGAAATATTGCTGTTTGAGGGTGTGCTTATTCCTGAGACTTCTATAGTTAATGGTTTTATTGAACTAAGTTCTAACCCAATTATAGTAATGGTATTCCCACTTACCCCGTATGCTGTTCCGCTAACAACAGCATCTCCCGATATGCTTACATTTGATGATGATAAACCGGTATATTCGTTAGGTAATTCAACTGAAGCATTAGTAAGATGATCTGTAACAATACCGGTAATTTCGATAATTATTATTTCATCTGATTTGTTACGTTGCCATATATCATAGCCGTTTAAAGAATTAATGCCTCCGTTTGATACCTCAGCAACACCTTGACCATCTGATGCATCGGAAGGGGCAATTGTAAACACTTCAATCTCGTTACTGTCATCACTGGTGCTACCACAATTATTGTATGCACGAACTACATAAAAATAAGTTGTTTCAGAAGTAAGACCTTCAATATAATAAGAGGTAACATCGCCTACATCTTGATTTTG
>JAQVOJ010000012.1 GCA_028702675.1 Bacteroidales bacterium | reverse complement strand
ACAAATATTAACAATGCGTTTTAATGTAAGCTATTTTTTGCTTATTCTTTCGGTGTATATCAATTCCTTATCAGCAGTAAGAATATTAATAATATACTGTCCTGATTCTAATTGACTTATATTTACTTTTGCATTGAGAGGTTGTTGATTTACGAGTTTACCATTTATGCTGTATATAAGTATATGCTTAGCATTTGCCGGTAAATTGGCAAAATTTAAAATCTCGTTTGTTGGGTTAGGGTAGATGTAAATATTATCTGTAATGTTAGAATTAACAGAAACATTATCCTGAAAGTTTGCAATTAGGCTACGATTCTCTGATACTACAAACTCGTAAGTGCTATTATTTGATACTTCGTTTCCGTTTTCTGTCCAGTTAACAAATTCAAAGCCGTTGTTTGCACTGGCAACGAGAGTACATGTTTGGTTTTGTTCGTATGTTCCTGTGCCTGCAATTGTACCTGTGTTTGTAGGATTTGCTTCGGCGTCTATGGTATAAGTAGTCGAGCAATCACGAGTTACGTCAATACGTGTACTATTTTCTAGTGAATCAAGATATGCTATACCGGCATCAGTATTACCTTTAAGTTCGTAATCGAAATACATACTTAGAATATCACAAACTATGTTGTGTTGTTCTTCTCGTTCAATTTCGGCATCTGAACCAGCCATTGTTTCACCAAAATCGCATGCCCATTGAGATTCTGCAAAATAGCAATGAATACCACCCAAAACATTAATCAAGGTTTTGCAGGAAGAGTTTGAAGCATTGTAAATTGGAATTTGATTTTCGTCAGGAGGAGCAACAGCGTCTCCTTCACCATAAAATACAATTACAGGAACATCAACAGAGTTTGCTGCTGCTTCTATTGCCGAAGGGTCGGTTTCTGCAGCTGCAAAAGTAACAATACAGTTAATCTGCTCAGTATAAGTTCCTGCCAGATGTGAAGCACCGCCACCCATGCTGTGCCCCATTATAGCACAAATAGGTTCTACATGTCCGAAGAAATAATTTTCGATGTCGATGTTTATTTCATAAAAATTTTCTGCTAAAAATGCAATGTCTTTACCATATGTTTCATGGTTTGGCGAAAGACCTGATTCTGTGGCAGGCATTACTAATATATATCCGCGAGGTACAAAAAATTCCCATAAGTAATCATAATCGCTGTAGTTCATCGAAAAACCATGACCAAACACTAAATATGGGAATGTACTTTCCGAGATAGCAGATTCCTCGCCTCCAATATCAGAAGGATAGTACATGTGAGTGTCTATCCATCGTTCACGTACTTCGTCGTAGTATTCGAGGTTTACATGTCCAATTTGGTATTGGGCAACTGATAAAAATGCTGAACATATTAGAATTGTTGATAATAAAAAAGTTTTCATATTGTATTAGTTTTTAAATAGCATTGAAATATAATATATTTTTATGGAAATAAACTACTGTTTATCAGGAGTTACAATTAAAAAAAATAAAAAAAATAATTTTTTGTTTTGCAGTATCCAAAATTAAGTATATTTTTGCATCACTTTAAAAAGGTGGCGTAGTTCAGTTGGTTAGAATGCCGGCCTGTCACGCCGGAGGTCGCGAGTTCGAGTCTCGTCGTCACCGCAAAAAGCCGAAGCAAGCAGTTGTTTCGGCTTTTTTGTTTTCAAGTCTTTGTCTGTTTGTTGTTTTAGAGTAACGAGAGACCAGTTAATTATTAATCTTTCACAAACTTTCCTCTATATATCCTACCATTATTGTCTTTTGCTGAAATAAAATAAATTCCTGTTGGTAAATTAGAAACATCTATTGAAATATTTTTATCAGAAATACTAAATTCGTTTATTTTAGTCCCACTTATTCCGTAAATACTTATTTCGCTGATATTATGATTTAGTCCAAACTCAATTTTTATAAGCTTGTCGGCAGGATTAGGGTAACAAGTGAGTTCAGAATAATTATTGTCTTTAATACTTACATACATATAGGGTTCTGTTACACCTTGCCGTGTATTAAATCCTCTATATGTATTTCCAAAATCATCAGGGTAAAAGTAAATATCTTCAAATGCATTAATTGATGAAGCTTCAAAAACATTAATATATGCAGAGTCGGCATCGGCACCTAATACAACCATATCAAGCAATCCGTCTCCTGTAACATCACCAAGATTAATCCCGTTCATAAATGTGCTCCCTTTTACTGTTACAGGGAATCCGTTAATAACAGAAAAATCATTATAAGTATCATAAATATACATTAAACCATTATAATTTGCATCATGAATATTTGAACCTGTAAAAACATAATTACCTTTATTTGCAACAGTCATAAAACCTTCGAGCCCGTAGGGGCGAATAGAAAGAACATCGAGATAATTAGGTAATTCAACTAAATTATAAATACAAGAGTCGGGCAAGTTGCTAATTCCTAATGGTTGGCTAATAAGACTGTGGGTTATGACATTTTCTTGTCCAAAAACCAAAGGAGTGCTATATGTCCATGTGTTATTATCGGTATATGTGTGATCAAATTCAAATCCGTTATTCCCAATATTAATTTTATAAAATCCGGCACTATCACCATGGCATGCACCATATATTTGCAATTCGTCGGGATAGGAAGGCGCTGAATGATAATCTACTATTACCGGAGATTGGTAACTGAATTTCATTCCTGTTTTTCCGTATGGAAAATATTCTAAAGTATTGCCATAAAGATTAAATGCATAAATAGAATCTGTGCTACAAACAAAAATATCTAAGTTGCCATCAAAATCAATATCGACAATAGCAGGTGTTACAGCTGGTTTGTGGGGTAGGCTTATTGGCCAAATATTATTAAAAGTAGTACCATCATATTTTAAGATGTGGATTCTATTTCTATGTGCAATTGGTTGCGATGAGTTAAACTCTCCATGAATTATTTCCATATATCCGTCATTGTTTAAATCGCATAAAACCGGTGCACAAATATACCAAGAGTTTGGCACAGATACCGGCCAGCCGTCTTTTATATTTCCCGAATGATCGAACGCGTATATATGCCCATTATAAGGTGCGCCGGCAGTTACAATAACAATGTCTATTTCTCCATCGTTATCTATATCAGCGGTAGAAGGAGGGTAAATAGCTGTGCCTGCCAATTTTGCTGACCATAATTTGCTGCCATCTGCTTTCAAAACAAAAAGAGAGTCATTAATGCCAACAACGATTTCTTGTCCGCTATCTTCGTCAATATATTCAAGAGTTAAACCTCTGAAATTTTGAAAAGACGGATTACGCAAAAAACCTTGGGGCCAGTTTGTTAATTGAGGTAAAGTGTCGCTATTCAAAGCATTTTTTTTGAAATATGGAATTTTAAAAACTTCAGTATTACCAATCTCGTTAGCAACAGATTGATAATATTGTGCATTAAGTTGAAGGCTTATCGCTATGATAATAAAGAATGTATAAACATGTTTCATATAAAAAGATATTTATTAAATAATAATTTGTTTGAAATAATATTACTACAAATTTAAATAAAATCATTGAAATTATCATTGGCTTTTGTTTGTAATGGAAGTTTTAATAAGATTGCAATTGTAATGATTGAACGGGTAATCGAATAATCTGCTCTAAGCTTATAGTACAGGAGATTCTTAATAATTCACGTTTTAGTGTTAATAATCTATGCGGAAATAATACTTTAATATTGATACCTTACGTTACATTTGTTTAGAAGAAGAATTACTTAAAAATATATGTGGCGAACAATGGGAATAGTGATTTTTACTTTTATTGGGCTTATTCTTTCAAATATGCTTAATTTAGATAGCACTCCTTTAAAATCAGGAAGTGAAAGTGTTGATCCTCCGTTTTATCAGAGCGATACTGCATGGGTTGACTCAGTATTTAATTCTCTAACTGATAATGAAAAAATTGGGCAATTGTTTATGATTGCTGCTTATTCTAATAAAGATAAGAATCATGAAGATTACCTTAAAATGTTGATTGAAGATTATGGAATTGGTGGTTTAATTTTTATGCAAGGCGGTCCTTTAAGACAAGCAAAAATGCATAATCGTTTGCAGGAGGTTTCAAAGGTAAAAATGTTAATTGCTATTGATGGGGAGTGGAGCTTGTCGATGAGGCTTGATAGTACTATTATGTATCCGCGACAAATGATGTTAGGTGCCATACAAGACGATAATTTAATATACGAAATGGGAGCAGAGTTTTCAAGGCAATTTAAGCGAATGGGAATTCATGTAAATTTTGCTCCGGTAATTGATGTTAATAATAATCCGTCAAATCCGGTAATAAACAGTCGTTCGTTTGGCGAAGACCCCAAAAATGTTGCTCATAAGGGATGGATGTATGCAAAAGGAATGCAGGATAATAAAGTATTGGCAACCGGTAAACATTTTCCCGGACATGGAGATACTGATACCGACTCACATAAAGATTTACCGGTAATATACCATTCTTACGAAAGATTGGATTCTGTAGAATTTTATCCATTCAAATATTTATTTAAAAAAGGATTGGGTGCTGTTATGGTTGCACACTTGTATGTTCCTGCACTAGATACAACATCTAATTTGGCAACTACATTATCACCCAAGGTAGTTACCGAACTTTTAAAAGGTAAAATGGACTTTAAAGGTCTTGTTTTTACCGATGCTCTAAATATGCAAGGTGTTGCAAAATTCTTTCCTGAAGCCGAAATTGATGTTAAAGCTTTGCTTGCCGGTAATGATGTGCTATTGTTTTCGGGAGATGTACCAAGTGCTGTTAAAAAAATTAAAGAGGCAATAGCGGAGGGACGTATTACTCAGGAGGAAATTGATGAACGTGTTAAGAAAATATTGATGGCAAAGTATTGGGTTGGGCTTAACGATTATAAACCTGTTGAAACCGAAAACTTAGTATCGGAACTTAACAACACCGAAGCAAAATGGATGCAACAAAAACTAATTGAAAATGCCATCACAACTATTACTAACAAAGATGATATTATTCCAATTAAACATTTAGATAGTGTTAAAATAGCTTCTTTAAGTTTTGGTCGCTCAAGCGAAAGTATATTTCAAAACCGATTGAAGTATTATGCCGATGTTAGCAGCTATACTTATAACAAAGACGTAGCAGTTTTGGGCTATAACGGATTAATGAACGAGCTTAAAAAATACGATATTGTGATTGTAAGTGTTCATGGCACTAACCGAAATCCAAAATCAAGATTTGGTGTAAACAAACTTATTACTGATTTTACCGATACTTTGGCAACTAAAACCAATATAATTCTCAATGTATTTGCTAATCCGTATAGTTTGAGTTATTTCCGAAATATTGATAAAATGGCTGCCGTAATGGTTTCATTCAACGATTGGAGTATAACTAACGATTTTGCAGCTCAGGCTGTTTTTGGTGGTATTGCTTGCAGAGGACGTCTTCCGGTTAGCGTAAACGAAAAATATCTTGCCGGCTCGGGTGTAGATACAAAAGCTTTTAGATTAAAATACACGAATATCCCCGAAGAGGCTGGAGTTGATTCCAAACTCTTATATAAAGTTGATTCAATTTTCGATTCAGGTATTAATAAAAAAGCGTTTCCTGGAGGACAGGTGCTTGCAGTAAAAGATGGAATTGTTTTCTACTATAAATCGTTTGGAAAACATACATACGAGGGCGATAGAAGGGTTGAAAATCTCGATATATACGATTTAGCTTCTGTTACAAAAGTTGTTTCTACAACAAATGCGCTTATGCACTTTTACGAAAAAAACTATTTTAAACTCGAAGAACCATTATCAAAATACTTGCCGGGACTTGATACTACAAACAAAAAGGATATTAATTTTTATGATGTATTGAGCCATCAGGCAAGGCTTACTCCATGGATACCATTTTTTAAAAAAACTATTGTTTCCGATTCTATTCGAGGCAAAGTTTATGCTCCTATTTTTGACTCTATTCATACTGTTATGGTAGCCAATGATTTATATATGGACTCACACTGGTTAGACAGTGTTTGGTATGATATTTTTACCTCAAAATTACTTAACGGTAAATATTATAGATACTCCGATTTAGGTATGATTATGATTGGTAAAATGTTGGAGCAATGGGCAGAAAAACCCTTAGACTTATTCGTTAAAAATCAGTTTTATAAGCCATTAGGTGCATGGTCTTTAGGTTATAATCCCTATAATTATTTTAGTTTGGATATAATTGCACCAACCGAAAAAGATAAAATATTCCGACAAAAATTAGTTCACGGTTATGTACACGATCAAGCAGCAGCCTTAATGGGTGGGGTAGCCGGCCATGCCGGGTTATTTAGTAATGCCAACGATTTGGCAAAAGTGCTCCAGATTTATTTAAATGAAGGGCAGTATGCAGATAAAACTTTTTTTATGCCCGAAACAATAAAATGGTTCACATCTCCACATAACGATACTGCTAAAAATCGAAGAGCTTTAGGATTCGATAGACCTATTCCGGCAATTGGGAAGGGACCTGCTTGCGATAGTGCCTCTTTTCAAAGTTTCGGTCATGGAGGTTTTACAGGTACATTAATATGGGCAGATCCAAAATGCAATTTAAGTTATGTTTTTTTAAGCAACAGGGTGTATCCAGATGCCGAAAACAATAAAATTATTACAATGGATATTCGAACAAATATTCAACAAGTGTTTTATGATGCAATAAATAGTTTTAAACTTGCAAATTCAAAACAATGAAAAAAAGAATTGTAATATTATTAATTGTAATTGTAAGTGCTATCAACTGCCTTGCCCAATTTGAAGACGAAAAACCTTCGATAAGAGACCGTTTGTTCTTTGGAGGTGGCTTTGGATTGGCTTTCGGTAGTGTTACTCATGTAGATGTAAGTCCCCTTGTTGGATATAAAATTACAAATAGGTTTTCGGCAGGAATTGGATTGTCTTATCAATATTATAAATATGCAGCTTACAATATTAAAACATCAATATATGGAGCTAAAGTTTTTACGAGTTTTACTATCATTAAAGATTTAGGCAATATCTTGCCTTTCGGCGAAAATATGGGGGCGATTATGCTGCATGCCGAATTGGAAGGATTAAACCTCGAAAAAAGAATTTTTTATCTTAGCTCTGATGATGGTAGAGAATGGATTGTAACTCCACTTGCCGGAATAGGATATAGTTTACCTGTTGGACAAAGATCGTTCCTTAATATTTATTTGTTGTATAATTTTAATGAATCTTCAAAGTCCCCTTATCAGAACCCTGTGTTTAGAATGAGTTTGCAATTTTGAATTTTATAAATCTAATATTAAAAAAATGAAAATTAAAAAAGGAAGCAAAGTAAGTATAGCTTACAAATTGTATTTAGATGGATTTGATGGCGAATTGTTTGAAACTGCCGAAAAAGATGCTCCCCTTGTTTTTAAAGTTGGAGCAGACGAAATGTTAGAATCATTTGAAGAATTTCTGATTGGAAAAGAGAATGGCGAAAAATTTGAGTTTAAAATTGATATGATGGATGCTTACGGACCTGAATCAGAAGATTCTATTGGATTATTCCCTCATTCTGTGTTTGCAGATGATGATGGCAAATTACCCGATCTGGGAGATTTTGTGCCAATGGAAGATGAAGATGGGAATGAATACGAAGCTTTTGTTGTAGAAGTAACTGATGATGAGGTAGTTTTAGATTTTAATCATCCGCTTGCAGGCGAAGATTTATACCTTAAAGGCGAGATTCTTAATGTAGAATAATTTTCTTCTTATATTACTGTTATTTCTTAAATGGACAGTGCTGATAAAAATATCTTAATCAAAATTAAAGAGATGGCTAAACTGCATCCCGAAAGATTTCGTGTTGTAGAAGCTCAAATTGATATAGCAGTGCAATTAGAGTATTTCGATAGATTAAGTGTTTTAAGGAAACAAGCTCATAATGCTGATATTGAAATACTATCCAAAACAATTTTTAACATAGATAGTTCTGAGCAGGAAATTAAGGATGCGCTTATTTTATTGGCGTCAATTGCTGAACCTAAGGCTTATAGAAGTATTGAGAAATATTTGGAAACCCCCGAGAGTAAATATAAAGATTGGGCTATGTTGGCATATCATGCTTCACGTTTGTTGCTCGAAATGAGCTTACTAGATGAGTCGCTTGTATTTATTTCGTCAGGATTAGGAGGCAAACAACATAAATTAAGATATTCGATTGTGTTGCTTAAAAATGATAAGTCTGAATTTGTTGATTTTCAACATAAAATAATTAAAAATGAAATTGAAGCAGGTCTGGAACCTGTAGATTCCGAATTAGAAGAATTGCAAATTTGTGAGGGATTTATTCAAATTCTTTGTTTAATGCCTTTATATATTAATTTAAAAATAGTTTTCGAAAATATTGTTAGCGAAATTAACAATTACGGAGTTGGGCTACGTAGTCATGTTATGATTACAAACGAAGGTATAATAAGCAAAGAAGATATTCAGAAAAACTTATAAAATATGCTTGAAAAGTTAGGGCTTAATTTAAAAACAGCCTACTAACTAATTCAAAAAGTATAGCCTATACTAGTTTCGATTCCATTTGCAACAGCTGCATGTGCTTTTACCGCAATACTTGCATTTAAATTATTTACTAATTTGACCTGCACTCCTAAACGCTCGTAAACAAAGCCATCAACTGGTTTAGGATTATACACATAACACCCGAGTTGCATAAAAAATATGAAGTTTTTACCAAAGTGTAAATGCTGACATAAAAAAACTCCTGATCTAATCTTATTTTTTAAAGTATTATAATCTGCATCTTCATAAAAATCTGGAATTGAAGTATCGTAAATAATATCTGTGCCTACACCCCACGATCTCTTATAATTGCATCTGTAAGTAGCATATAATTGTAAATTATTTATTGTGTAATACTTTTTGTCGTAAACAAAATTCTTATAAAATGCTATACCTGTTACTATATGAAAACTTAGCTTATTGTCTGGATTGAAATTTAAATCGTGATTTGAATGTTCAATATTATTATTTCCAAGTTTGTAAAATATACCATAATTTAATCCAAGCAAATTAAAACCAAGGTTAGGTTTATCAATCCCACCGTTACTAAAGTGATTAAAGTTAAAGCCTATATCCATGCTTAATGGTATTTTATTAAATTTGTATCTATAAGCCATCGAAAAATGAATATGGGCATTTAAGTGTGTGCCGATTGCAATTTGATGGTAATTGTCAATAGGGTCGAAAGCACTCGTAAGGTAAGCAACACCGCCACCCATACGATAATAAATTTTATGAGAGTGTTTCTTAAAAATAGGAATTTCAACAAAACTAAATACCGAAAATGCTTCTCCCGCAAGTTTTTTATTCCCTAAATCACCTGCAAATATTCCTATTCCGGTTCTAGCTCCTCGCCAATGATATGCCCAGTTTTTATTAGGATTAATCGGGAGCAATAATTCTGCATTAATATTATAAACAGGTTCGGTAATTAAGTATTTCATCTCTGAGTGGTGAGCGGCAATAGTGCCAAATGTTGCTGAAATACCAGCATCGTAATGATATTGGGCATTTGCACAAAAACAAAAGCCTAAAAGCAAAATAAATATTAAAAAAAATCGTTGCATTTGGAACTAATTAATACAAAGCTTGAAATTTATTTTTTATTAAATATCGACTTACAAAACTAAGTTTTATTATAAATTTAAAAAGAATAAATTTGCAAGTTATTAAAAGTATAAAATTTAAATATGTGGACATTGTTTTTTAAAGAGATTCGAGATTTTTTTAGCAGTATAACCGGATATGTGGTTGTACTCGTTTTTTTATTAATCACGAGTATGTTTTTGTGGATATTCCACAGTAATTTCAATATTTTTGATGCCGGGTATGCTAATCTAGATAGCCTTTTTATACTTGCACCCTGGATATTTTTGTTTTTAATCCCTGCTGTAAATATGCGAATGTTTGCAGAAGAAAAACGCTCGGGAACATCGGAATGGTTACTTACAAAACCACTATCGGAATTTAAAATTATTATGGCAAAATATCTGGCAGGAGTGTTTTTATCATTAATAGCTTTACTGCCCACATTGTTTTATCTAATTTCGGTTTATTTATTTGCTGACCCTGTCGGAAATTTTGATTTTGGTGGGTTTGCAGGTTCGTTTATTGGCTTACTATTTCTTGCGGCTGTTTATACGGCTATTAGTTTATTCGCATCCTCAATTACAAAAAATCAAATTATTGCATTCTTTATAAGCGTTTTGTTGTGCTATGTATTTTTCCTTGGTTTCGACCAATTTGCCGGATTTGCTTTTAAAGGAGGAGTACAGAGTTTTATAATGAGTTTAGGAATTAGTGATCATTATAGAAGCATGAGCCGTGGAGTTATTGATAGTCGAGATCTTGTTTACTTCTTGAGTATTATTACATTATTTATTTATTTCACTAAACTGTCGCTAATAAGTAGAAAGTGGTAATTATGACAAAATCTAAAAAGAAAAATTTGCGTCAAGCAAACCGAAAACATACAATTATACAATTAATATTAATAGTTTTTATAATTGGTATCGCTAATTTTATTTCATCAGAATGGTTTTTTCGACTCGATCTTACTGCAGAGAAACGTTATTCATTGCACGATAACTCTAAAGATGTATTAAAAAATGTAGATGATGTATTATACATAAAAGTTTATCTCGATGGCAAAAATATGCCGGTTGGGTTTAAACGATTACAACGTCGAGTAAAAGAGCTACTTGACGATTTTAGAACTTATACTCCACATATTGAATATGATTTTATAGACCCGTTTATTGATCCCGATTTTGAGGTGCAACGCGATGTTTATTATCAGCTAATCGGCAAAGGCTTAATTCCTACTAATGTGCAAATGGGAGGAGGAAGCGATTATAAGGAACAGGTGCTTTTCCCCGGAGCATTAATAAGTTACAAAGAAACTGATTATCCTGTTAATTTTTTTGTTGATGATATTAATCTTAAAGGTCAACAGTCGTTTGACAGAACATATAGCGAACTTGAAAGTAATTTTGTACGAGCTATTTGGATGCTTACTCGACATCAGAAACAAAAAATTGCATTTATTGAAGGGCATGATGAGCTAGATGAGCATCAAACAACCGATATTATGGTGGCTCTTTCGGAATATTACGAAATCCATAGATTGAAAATTGACGGTGTTTTAAATTCTTTGAATAATTATAGGGCAGTTGTGGTAGCTAAACCTCAAGCAAGAATTAGCGAAAAGGATAAGTATATTCTTGACCAATATATTATGAATGGTGGAAGAGTACTATGGCTGATAGAATGGATGCAAATAAGCATGGATAGCCTTACTCACAAGCCTTACGAGATGGCTCTGATAAATGATATTAATCTTGACGATCAACTTTTTAGATATGGAGTTAGAATTAATCCCGATTTAGTGCAAGATTTAAAATGTTTAAATATACCCGTAGTGGTAAATATGATTGGTGGAGAACCACAATTTAAACCAATGCCATGGTATTTCTTCCCATTAATTGTTCCTGATACTTTGCAGTCGCATCCTATTAATAGAAATGTTAGCCGAATTAGAACACATTTTGTAAGTAGTATAGATACAGTAGGAGAGAACGTTAATATTCAAAAAACAGTTTTGTTGCGTACATCTAAATATTCAAAGTCGTTAATGGCACCTGTAGAGGTTAGTTTGGATGTATTAAATGAAGCACCCGAATTAGCATCGTTTAATCAACCTCATAGAAGTGTTGCAGTGCTATTAGAAGGTGTGTTCGACTCAAATTTTGATATGAGAATCCCTCCTGAAATTGAAATGAACCCTGATATAGATTTTAAAAGAAAGAGTGAACCAACTAAAATGATTGTTATTTCTGATGGCGATATGTTAAAAAACGAAGTCCGAAAACTTGGCGATAAAATTCAGACTTATGTATTAGGTGAAGACAAGTATTACCAAGAGCAATATTGTCCGGGAAATAAAGAGTTTATTTTAAACTGTATTAATTATCTATGCGAAGATGAATCCTTAATTCAAATGAGAATGCGAGAAATAAAACTCAGAGAGTTAAATCATACAAAAGTAAAAACCGAAGGAGTTAAGTGGGTATGGATTAATACTATCGTTCCTATTTCTATTATGCTTATTATTGGAATAGGATTACTATTGTTTAGAAAATTTAAATACGGAAGGCAAAAAACACAAAAAATATGAGAAAATCGAGTTTAGTAACACTTGTGGTTTTTATATTATTACTGGTAGCTGCAATAGTGGTTTTCTTTAATAAATATAATATTGTAAGAACAGACGTAAATGGCAAACAAAAGTTTAGAGTTGAAGAAAAAAAAGGTACCTTAAAAGTATTAAGAGATTTTGCAGTAAAAGATACAGCATCAGTTGATAAGATATTTTTAGCTGATAAGCAAAACGCCACAATATTATTGGAACGAAAAGATAATTACTGGACTGTAAACGGTAAGTACAGAGCTCGAAGAGATTTTATTGATTTATTGCTAGAAACGATACATAGAGTAGAGGTTGCCGAACCTGTTGTGGAAACAAAAACTGAAAATGTATTAAGACGAATATCTAGTGATGGTGTAAAGGTTGAAATTTATCAAAATGGTAAGCTTGCAAAAACATATTATGTTGGGGGCGTTGATCAGGGTAATACCGGTACTTATATGTTGCTTGAAGGTTCGTCTCAACCGTTTGTTACTCATATTCCGGGCTTTTCGGGATTTCTAACAACACGCTATAATACAAGTATTTACGAATGGAGAGATAGGGTGGTATTCCGTTATAATTACTCTGATATTGCAGCAGTAAGTCTCGAATACCCTAGTCAAAATTTTCAATCTTTCAGATGCGAAAAGCATGGAGATAATCATTTTAAATTGTTTAGTTTACCTGACATGCAATCAATCCCAATATTTGATACTTTAGCAGTAAAAAGCTTTATGTCGAGGTTTAAATTTGTTGGTTTCGAAGCATATCTTGATAATACTATTCCTAAACATAGAAGAGATTCAGTTATTAATGCCGATATGCTTTGTAAATATACTGTTGAAGATAAATATGGGAATGAAACTATATTAAAAGCTTATCCTCGCCCCAATCTACTAGATCAGTTTGATGATGAAGGCGAGCTATATCCCTATGATGTTGAAAGATTGTATGGCTTTATTAACAACGACGAAGATATGATTCTTTTACAGTATTATATTATAGATCCTTTAACAAAAGAATTAAATCATTTTTTATCTGATGATATTGTAAAAAAATAATGTATTTTTGTTAATAAAATTTGAATATTGAAATCAAAGATAATTGAAAAGTATATAATAAAGACATTATCTTTAACAGTTAAAAAAAAAATAAGTAAAACTTAAAAAGATGGATTTTGTAATATCAAGTTCGAGTTTATTAAATCGTCTGCAAATAGTAAGCAGAGTAATAAGTTCAAAAAATACCCTCGCCATTCTCGATAATTTTTTGTTTAGAATTAGCGAAGGAAATTTACATATCACAGCAAGCGATTTAGAATCAACCTTGTCGGCTTCAGTACCTCTTGATTCTGTCAATGGCGAAGGATTAATTGCTATGGATGCCAAACGCATGTTGGATATTTTAAGAGAATTTCCAGAACAACCACTAAGTTTCAATATCAACGAAACTACATTGCAGGTTGATATTAATTCAGAAAATGGTAAATATAGCCTTGTCGCTTCAAATGCTGAAGATTTTCCGCAAGTGCCTGTTTTGCAGTCAGATAATGTGTCCCGACTAGAAATTGATCCAGGCGTATTATTCACAGGAATATCATCCAGTATATTTGCCGCTGCAAATGATGAGTTGCGACCTGTTATGAATGGCATTCTCATGGAGATTACTCCCGACGGGATGAACTTTGTAGCTACAGACGCTCATAAATTGGTTCGTTATCGTCGTAAGGATATTACTTCCGAAGAAAAAACAGCCTTTATATTGCCACAAAAACCTGCCGGTATCTTAAAAAATATTTTACCAAAAGCTGATTCGGAAGTTGTACTTGAATTCGATGAGAAAAATGCATTTTTTAGCTTTGGAGATTATCAATTAATTTGCAGACTGGTTGAAGGGGTTTATCCTAATTATAATGCTGTTATTCCTGTCGATAATCCTAATAAATTAATTGTTGATCGAGTAGAGTTTTATAATACTTTAAAGCGTGTTTCAATATTTTCAAATCAAGCTAGCAGCTTAGTTAAATTAAGTATTACCGGAAATCAATTAACTATTTCAGCCCAAGATATTGATTATTCAATTTCGGGATACGAAATGATTAATTGCCAGTATCAAGGCGATGAAATGAATATTGGTTTTAAATCTCCATTCTTACAGGATATTATGCAAAATATTAGTACTCCCGAAATAGTTATGGAACTTTCTGACCCTACACGTGCAGGAATCGTATTACCAAAAGATAACGAAAATTCAGACGAAGATATACTAATGTTATTAATGCCAATGATGATTAATAACTAAAAAATAAACATATTAATCAATAGGGGCAAAACAGCCCCTATTGTCTTTTTTATACTTTGAAAATCAAACAATATACTAATGACATTAACAATTAAAAAACCATTGGTTTTTTTCGACCTTGAAACTACAGGACTTAATACTGCAACAGATCGCATAGTAGAATTAGCATTTCTTAAAGTTTTACCCAACGGAACTGAGGAAATTAAGCATTTAAGAATTAATCCCGAAATGCAAATATCAGAAGAAGCTATTAGTATTCATGGTATTACAAACGAAGATGTTGAAGATGCTCCTACTTTTAAGCAAGTAGCTAAAGAACTTGCAAAATTTATCGAAGGCTGTGATATTGCCGGTTATAACTCAAATAAATTTGATATACCCTTGTTGGTAGAAGAGTTCTTGAGAGCGGATGTGGAATTTGATATGAAAAAGCGAAATATTGTGGATGTGCAGATTATTTTTATGAAAAAGGAACCCCGAACTTTAGAAGCTGCATATAAATTTTATTGTCAAAAAGAATTAATAGGAGCACATGGAGCATTAGCTGATACCAAGGCAACATTTGAAGTTCTAAAAAGTCAGGTAAACTTTTATAATGATTTCCCAAACGATGTAGAAGAATTGAGCAAATTCTCATCCCATAACAAAAATGTAGATTTTGCCGGTAGAATTATTTACGACGAGCAAAAACGAGAACTTGTGAATTTCGGAAAATACAAGGGGCAACTTTTAGAAGACGTTTTACGTAAAGACCCCGGTTATTATTCTTGGGTGCAACAAGCAGATTTTCCGCTATATACAAAAAAAATATTTACTGAGATTTATTTGCGTGTAAAAGCCGATAAGTAAAATGAAAATTATTTGCATAGGTCGTAACTATAGCAAGCATATTGAAGAAATGAATAGTGATAAACCCGAAAATCCTGTTTTTTTCTTAAAAGCTGACTCATGTATTTTAGATAGAAATCGTCCTTTTTATGTGCCAGATTTTTCGAATAATCTGCATTATGAAGCCGAAATTGTGTTGCGAATATGTAAAGTTGGAAAGCATATCCCATTAAAATTTGCTCATAGGTATTATAATGCCTATACGATTGGTATAGATTTTACTGCACGAGATTTACAGGATAAGTGCAAAAAGAAGGGGCTTCCATGGGAAGTAAGCAAATCATTCGATAAATCTGCCAATATTGGTAAATATTTACCCATTTCGGATTCAGATAAGCTGTCAAATCTAAATTTCAGATTAGAAAAAAATGGACAAGTGGTACAGCAAGCAAATACAGATGAAATGATTTTTACGTTTGAAGAAGTTATCTCGTACACGAGTAAATTTATGACTCTTAAAATGGGAGATATTATATTTACCGGTACACCTAATGGTGTTGGTAGTGTTAGTCCAGGAGATATTCTTGAAGGATATATAGAAGACGAGCTTATTCTAAATACTAAGATACTTTAGAAATAACTTTGTTTTTTTATGAGTAAGACTACATTTTTTGTAGTTTAAATACCTCTTGAGAATCTTCTCCAACAATTTTAATAATAAAGAATCCGCTAATTCCTTTAGGTAAGAGATTAGATATTTCTACAAGAGTTTCTCCTTTGTTTATGATTTTCTGTGCCAAAATACGTCCAGATATATCGCTAATATATATTTCTAAATTCTCCGTGCCTTCTGTTTCAAGATATAAAATATCAGTAAAAGGATTTGGGTATAATTTAGCCTCTATATTTTTAGATGTTGAGATATTGGTTAAATCTCTTTCTATGCGAATATTATCCACATACATGGTGTTTCCACCTTTGCTAATTGATTCAAATTTTATTTTAACCGAGTTGCTGTGATAGAAAAAGTTTTGACTTAGAGAGATTGATTCTTCTCGCCATTCATCAGCTGTTGGGACAAAAGTTCCATAAGGGGTGTTGTAATCTGTTGTTGCAAGAATATTTCCTGATTTATAATATTGCAGTTTCCATGTTTGTCCACAGTCGTCAGAAAAATGTACCTTAAGGATATCGTTAGTAGAACTCGATTTTTTGCTGTATGCCACGTCAAAATAAATATTAATAGGGAAATCTAAAGAATCGAATTTAAAAGCGGGTGTTAAAAACGAATTTGAAGTATTTTCAATATTATATCCATTTAATATACGCATACTATAATCCCCAGAGCTAGCTGCGTTAGAAGTTCTTTCCCATGAGCTTTCACTGTTTTCAATGAAAAAATACTCATTAAATTCACTTCCTTGAACAATGGGGAAATCATTGTTTTCTATGTCTAAGCTAGCCGGAAGATCAAGAGCATCGTTAGGGTCATAAATAATTACTTTGTTTGAGACAGTTTTTGAGTCGTAACCTGCATCATTACTAACAGTAAGGCTTACGTCGTACTTGCCGGGTTCGGGATAATTAACAATAGGATTTTTCTCATACGAAACGGATGGAATTGCTCCTTCTAGTTCCCATTCCCAGTTATCAATGACATCGGTATTGTACGAAAGATCAGATAATTGTACTTCTAAGTTAGTACATCCAAAAACTAATTCGTTTGCAAAATCACAAATAGGAGTGCATTCAGCAATAGCATTAGGGTCTAATACGCCAGTATTTGCTAAATTATCGGTTTGCCAAAGCATTATACGAGTAGGATAAGAATTTAAGGCTGCATGCATCCTTGCGGCTTGCCCAATTGTAAACATTCTGGCACAATAAGAGTAATCCATATAGTTTTGAACATTGTCGAGAGACCCACATGTAACAGCATATAGGCTGCAAGTTGTGTGTCCGATAGTGTTAGGAGTATCATCTACATCATCGTCTATTCCACAGTTTGCTGGTGAACCAGGTTCGTTAGTGCTTCCCCAAGGATGTGCTAAATTCAAATAATGTCCAATCTCATGGGTAAGAGTGCGAGATCTATTGACAGAACCCTCCTCAATACTGCCAACATAAGAGTATGTCATAAGTATTCCTGCATAGCTCATGTCATCGTAATAAGGATAGTAGGAATAACCGGCAGCTCCTTCTATTCTGTTTACTACCCATACGTTAAGATAACTTAAATTTTCTCGGTTCCATGTAGGGGATATTTGTTTTACTTCTTCGCCGCCATTATATGTAAGCTCAGATACTGTACGTGTTATGCCATCGGTGCAATTCCCGTTTGGGTCAAGTTTAGCAAGACGAAATTCAATATTACAATTAGCTGCCAGATTCTTAAACTCATCAATTATCATTGTGGTATCAGAATTCATTAAATTATAATCATCATTTAAAATTCTAATTTGATCTTCTATCTGGGCTTTAGAAATATTCTCAGGCCCATAATTATGTATTACATGAAATACTACAGGGATAATATAAGTATTATCATCTTTAGGGTTATTCCTAACATATTCTTTTATTAACTTATTGAAATACTCTCTTTCAAGTCTTAATTCAGGATTTTCGTTTAGTAATTGTTCGTTAACTTCGCTCGTTTTACAGAATTTAATGTCTTCTTGTTCTTGTGCAAATGAGTTTATCTGAAAAACTATTAGTGATATAATAAAAAGGATTCTAATTATTCGCATTGTAATATTATTATTATTTATAATTTTTACAAAAATAGATATATCTGTTTAGAATAAGAAAAAATGTTTAGTTTAAATGTATAATAAATCTAGTGTTGTATAATTAGTTTAATAATGTTAAGTGTATTGTACATGAGATTTTTCCGGCAAACCACATGAATTTTCTTGTGATCCCTTGAGTATCAAGAGTTACTACAAGAAAAAGCCGGTACAAATAATTGCACCGGCATATAGTAAATTGCAGCATTTAGCTATTAGTTTATTCTAGACTTCCGATTTCTTTTTCTACCTCCTCCAGTATTTCGCAAGATTTTACAAGAGCTTTCATATTAGTATGGTCGGGGTATAGTGGGCGGTCTATGTCAAGGAATTCAACATGTTGGCGGACTACTTTCCAAGCTTTAGTTGTGCCTTTACCAAACTGGGGGATTTCTTCTTTACGGAAATCGAGTGCTTGAGCGGCTGCCATAAATTCTATACCGAGAATACCGTAAGCGTTATCCAATATTTGGAAATTTTTAATTGCCGTATTCATTCCCATACTTACAAAGTCTTCTTGATCGGCAGCAGCCGGAATACTTTGAATACTGGCAGGTGCACTTAAAATCCTTTGTTCTACAATTTGCATATCTGCCGTGTATTGGCTAAGCATTAACCCACTAAACATTCCTGCTCCTTTGCTTAAAAATGCAGGTAATCCTACACTTAAGGCAGGATTGTTAAGCCTGTTCATGCGTCTTTCGCTCATTACACAAACCATTGTAATAGCAGCGCCAGCCATGTCCATAGGAAGCGAAACAGGAGAGCCTTGGAAGTTTGCACCCGAAAGTTGCAAGTTTTTATCAGGGAAGAATATAGGATTGTCGCCAACACCGTTTAATTCAATTTCTACCTGTGAGCGGGCATATGCAAGAGCATCGTGTGCTGTACCAATTACTTGTGGTGTAGAACGCATACTATATGCATCCTGTACTTTACACTTTACTCTGCCTTCTTCTAAGTCGCCGCCCGAAACGCATTTTTTTATTGAGTTTGCAGAACGAACAGCACCTTTAAACCCTCTTACTTCGTGAAGTAGTGGAGTATATGGTTTCATATTTGCTTTTAGGGCTTCTAAACTCATTGATGCTGCAATTTCTGCTTGCTTTAAGAAGTTATTGGCATCAACAAGAAAAATAGCACTCATGGCAGTAAGAACATTTGATCCATTTATTGTAGCTAATCCGTCTCTTGCAAATAATCCAGGAATGGTAATACCTGCACGTTTCAAGGCTTCTTTTCCGGTTAGTAATTCGTTCTCGTAATAGGCTTTGCCTTCGCCCATCATAAGTAATGCAATTTGCGACATTGGAGCTAAGTCGCCGCATGCTCCAACAGAACCTTTTTGACAAACATAAGGAGTTACGCCTTTATTAAGCATGTCAACTAAAGTTTGAGTAATTTCCAGTCGGTTTCCGCTATTCCCATGAGCATGAACATTTATTCTGCCAAGCATTGCACCACGAACATACTCAATAGGAGCAGGGTCGCCAATTCCGGCTGCATGATTATAGATTAGGTATTTCTGAAAATCTTTTACCTGATCATCGTTTAAAACTACCTCGCTAAATTCTCCAATTCCGGTGTTAACGCCATACATAATCTCATGATTCTCAATCTTTTTTTCGAGCATTTCACGACAAATATTTATACGCTCTTTAGCTTCTTGAGCCAATTCTACTTTGCGTCCAAATCGGGCAACTTCTACAACATTATCTATTGTAAGTCCGTATCCTGTAATTACTAAAGTTTCCATAAAAATTATTTTTAAGTTATACTTGGTTAAAATTCAATCTTAAAAATAATAAAAATCATTTGTGATTGATAATATTTAATTGATATTAATAAAAAGATGATTAAATACCAAATTTTATATAAATTATAACCTATAATATTGATATTTGTATTTTGTAATTTGTAATTTCATCAATAATATGCTGTAAAGAATATTTAAACATTAATAAAATACTTAAAAAGCAGGCGATTATCATGGGTTATAACAAAATAAAAATATATTTTCGCCACAGTATAACCAAAATAATTTATGCATGGCCATAAAAGAAAAACTGTTTGATGAATTCCCTGGAGTGGATACTGCCAAATGGGAAGAAATAATCCACCGAGATCTTAAAGGTGCAGATTATGATCGTAAGCTAGTCTGGAAGTCATTAGAGGGATTTAATGTTCAGCCATATTACAGAGAGGAACATCTTAAAAATCTTGTTTACTTAAATGGTATGCCGGGCAAATTTCCTTTTGTTCGGGGAAATAATATCAAGAATAATTGGCTTATAAGACAAGACATTACCGTTGATGATGTTACTATTGCAAATAAAAAGGCACGTAAGCTTATTGATAATGGTATCTTATCTTTAGGATTTGTGATAAATAGAGATTTAACAACACAAGAATTTGAATTGTTGTTGCATAAGATTAATCCTGAAGAAGTATATATCAACTTTATGTCGGGTAATCGAAATGGCTGGTTAGCAAACATATATGCACAATACATTTATAAAGATTCGTATAATTCGAAAAAGATATTTGGTTCAGACGATTTTGATCCTTTTGGTCATATGCTTAAGCATGGCGTAAGCCCGTGTGGTCATCAAGATTGCCATTGCGCAGAGAGATTCTATAAACTTGTTAAAGAAAAGCTTCCTAATTTTAGATTAATCTCTGTAAATGCTAAAAATATTCATAATGCTGGAGCAAGTATAGTTCAGGAGTTAGGTATCGGATTGGCAATGGGGGCAGAATATCTTGATAAATTTACTGATGATAATATCAAAATTGAAGAAATAACACCCAAAATGCAGTTCGTTTTTGCCGTAGGGTCAAATTATTTTATGGAAATTGCAAAATTACGTGCTGCCCGAATGCTTTGGGCTAAAATTGTTGATGCATATAAACCTAAGGATAAGAATTATTGTAAAACTTTTATTCACGTTGTAACTTCTACTTGGAATAAAACCTTATACGATCCCTATGTTAATATGCTTAGGTCAACAACAGAGGCAATGTCTGCTGCATTGGGAGGTGCCGATAGTATTACTGTAAATCCTTTCGATTCGGTTTACAAAGATTCCGATGAGTTTTCGGAGCGTATTGCCAGAAATATTCAAATTATTCTTAAAGAAGAAGCTCATTTTGATAAAGTTAGCGATCCTGCGGGTGGTTCTTATTATATCGAAAATTTAACTAATAGCATTGCTGAGAAAGCCTGGGAATTATTTATTAATATTCAGGAAAAAGGTGGATTTTTAGAAGCATTTAAAGAAGGATATATTCAGGATATTATTGACGAAACTGTACAAAAACGTGATATGAATATTGCAATGCGCAAAGAAGTTATATTAGGAACTAATCAATACCCAAATTTCGCCGAAAAAGCTGATAAAGATTTAAATACCGACAGAATATTTAGTGAATCTACTAAAGTGGGAGTTATAGGTAAACCTCTCAAACTATATAGAGGTGCAGAGGTTTTTGAGCAATTACGATTACGTACCGATAGAGCAGAATTTACTCCAAAAGTTTTTTTACTTAAAGCAGGGAATTTGGCAATGCGGCAGGCAAGAGCTCAATTTGCAGCCAACTTTTTTGGATGTGCAGGTTTTGATATAGAAGACAATTTAGGATACGATAAATTAGAAAATGGTGTTAATGATGCTTTTAAATATGCAGCAAATATTGTTGTGCTTTGCAGTTCCGACGAGGAATACGAACTCCTTGCCCCCGAAGCTTATAAGTTATTAGACAGTAATGCAATACTCGTGATCGCCGGTAATCCTGCATGCAAAGAAAAGCTTGAAGAAATTGGAATCAAATATTTTATTCATGTTAAAACAAATTTGTTGGAATCACTTACAATGTTTCAAAAAACTTTAGGTATTTAAAACACTTTTAAAATAAGAATTATGAAACCCGATTATAAAAACTTAAATATAAAATCAAAAGAACCTGTTGAAAATACAGAACTCAATGATACTAAAACGTGGCTTACACCTGAGCAAATAGGAGTAAAGCCTGTATATACCGAAAATGATTTATTAGATATGGAGCATTTAAATTATGCTGCCGGTTATCCTCCTTATCTTCGTGGACCATACTCTACAATGTATGTAATGCGTCCATGGACAATTCGCCAATATGCAGGTTTTTCAACAGCCGAAGAGAGTAATGCTTTTTATCGTAGAAATTTGAAAGCTGGACAAAAAGGTCTTTCGGTTGCTTTTGATTTGGCTACTCATCGAGGTTATGATAGTGATCATCCACGTGTAGTTGGCGATGTTGGAAAAGCAGGCGTAGCAGTTGACAGTATTTTAGATATGAAGTTGCTTTTTGATGATATCCCTCTCGATAAGATGTCTGTTTCAATGACTATGAACGGAGCCGTGTTACCTATTATGGCATTTTATATTGTAGCAGCATTAGAGCAAGGGGTAAAGCTTGAACAAATGGCAGGGACTATCCAAAACGACATCTTAAAAGAGTTTATGGTTAGGAATACATATATTTATCCTCCTGAGTTTTCGATGAAAATAATTGGAGATATTTTTAAGTTTACTTCTCAGAATATGCCTAAGTTCAATAGTATCTCTATTTCAGGATATCACATGCAAGAAGCTGGTGCTACCAACGATATTGAGCTTGGATATACTCTTGCTGATGGATTAGAATATTTAAGAACAGGGGTTAATTCAGGTTTACATATTGATAAATTTGCACCACGTTTGAGTTTTTTCTGGGGAATAGGCATGAATCATTTCATGGAAATTGCTAAAATGCGTGCAGCACGTATGTTGTGGGCAAAAATTGTTAAGCAATTCAATCCAGAGAATCCTAAATCTATGGCTTTGCGTACACATTCACAAACATCCGGTTGGTCGCTTACCGAACAAGATCCTTTTAATAATGTTGCACGTACTTGCGTTGAGGCTATGGCGGCTGTGTTAGGACATACACAAAGTCTTCATACTAATGCTCTTGATGAAGCTATTGCTTTACCAACCGATTTTTCGGCACGTATTGCCAGAAATACTCAGATTTATTTAAGTGAAGAAACTAATATTTGCAGACAAGTAGATCCATGGGCTGGTTCTTATTACGTAGAAAACTTAACACACGAAATAGCACGCAAAGCATGGGCTCATATTCAAGAAATTGAATCGCTGGGAGGAATGGCAAAAGCTATTGAGTCTGGTATTCCAAAAATGAGAATTGAAGAAGCTGCAGCACGTACACAAGCCAGAATTGATAGCGGAATACAAACAATTGTAGGTGTTAATAAATATCGTTTGGAGAAAGAAGATCCAATTGATATATTAGATGTTGATAACTCGGCTGTACGAGATTCGCAAATTAAAAGATTACAAAAGTTAAGGACAGAACGTAACGAAGAGGAATGTCAGGCTGCCTTGAGAGCAATTACAAAAGTTGCTGAAACAGGCGAAGGTAATTTACTCGAAGTTGCAATAGAGGCAGCAAAAAAACGTGCCAGCCTTGGTGAAATATCTGATGCTTGCGAAAAAGTGGCCGGAAGATATAAAGCTGTGATAAGATCAATTTCAGGAGTGTACTCATCAGAAGCTCAAAATGATAAAGATTTTGAGAAAGCTCGCGAATTATGTGATAAGTTCGCAAAAAAAGAAGGTCGCCAGCCAAGAATTATGGTGGCAAAAATGGGACAAGACGGACACGACCGTGGAGCAAAGGTTGTTGCTACCGGTTATGCCGACGTAGGTTTTGATGTGGATATAGGACCACTATTTCAAACACCGGAAGAAGCAGCACGACAAGCTGCTGAAAATGACGTGCATGTATTGGGTGTAAGTTCCTTGGCAGCAGGACATAAAACGCTTGTCCCTCAAGTAATTGCTGAACTTAAAAAGCTGGGACGAGAAGATATTATTGTAATTGCTGGTGGAGTTATTCCACATCAGGATTATCAGTTTTTGTATGATACAGGTGTAGCTGCAATTTATGGACCTGGTACATCTGTGGCTAAGGCTGCGATTCAAATCCTTGAACTGCTTTTACAAGATTAGACTGAATTTAATTGGGTTAAGTTTAGGTTAATGGGTTTTGTTACGATTTTTGCAAGCAAGCAAAAATGCGTGCCAAAACCCTATTTTTATTCTTACATTTCCATCAATTTTATCAAGAGAGATTAAAGATTACTTTGATTTGGAAAGTACTGAAGAAGATAATGCAGTACCTTTATTGATTCATTTAGCCCGTATTATTCATCGCATTATTCTTGGCTGGCTCGTAACAAGTGGTTAGTCTGTGTATTGGCACGGTGCTTATGGTTTTATTATTAGCCAAATTTTGAGAAAGCTTACAATTATCTTTGTGCATCTGCTTCGTTGCAAAACTCTTGAAATATAAGGATATATCTGCAAGTTTCGACGCCTACCAGCTACACAAAGCTAATCGTATGAATAATGCGGGTTAAGCAATTAGCTATTAATAAATTTTCATTGTTCATAATAAGTGTATAAAACTAAAAAAAATTATTTCGGAAAATTTTTAATCTTTTTAATGAGGTCAAAAATAATTTCCGAAATAACTTTTTAATTTACACACTTTATGAGAAACTGCTTTTTATTAGCTATTTATTAAAAATAAAACTCAAAATTTATTCAGCATTTTTAGCAATATCAAGCAACATTTTAATATCTTCAAGTGAATAAAAATCGAATGTTAAACCTGGTGTAAATTCTATTGCCATTCCATCTTTTTCTTTAACATAGTAGAAGCTATAATCTTCTTCATTATCATACATATTCTTGTAAATAAAACCACCTTCAAATTCTTCAACAACTTCAGCTTCTTCGTCAAGATAAACTTCTTTTGCATCTTCTACCATTTCTTCCATTGATTCAAATATACCTTCGGGGTCCATGGTTACATTAATCACATATTTATCAAAAGTAAGTTTATAATCGTAATACCGGAATTCTCCTTCGGTAGAATGCAGTAAGCCTTCGCTAATCTCTGTTCCTTTAGGAACTTCAAGAACGATAGGCATACCCATATCATTCATATCTACTTCTTCCATCTCAATACTCAATTCATCAGCAGCTTCATCAATTGCTTTATCCATTTCTTCAACTGCTTCGTTTAGTTTGTCTTCAACTTTTTTTGCAGTATTACCACAAGATAGAATAAGTGCGCTAACTGCAAACAGAATAAGTAAATTTTTAATTGTTTTCATAATGTTTATTGTTTAGTTATAAAATTTAGACTGCAAATTAGAAAAAATATTTGAGAATAAAAATATTTGTTAAAAACGCTTAAATAATTGTTAAAAAAGTGATAATTTTTTTTAAAAAAAAAGCGGTTTTTAAACCGCCTTTTATTCAAACTTAAAGTTTTTTCAGCTCAACTGTAAAATGTCTCATAATAGGAGCCTCCCACTCAATTTCTAAACCTTTAGTGATTTTATCTCTACGGTCGAAAACGTTTTTAAGAGCAGCAGCAATTACATCCATATGATTATTTGTATATACCCTACGAGGTATAGCTAATCGAAGTAATTCCAATTCGGGATATCTGTTTTCGCGTGTAACAGGATCACGGTCTGCTAAAAGAGCACCAATTTCAACACCACGAATACCGGCTTCTAAATAGAGCTCTATGCCAAGTGTTTGAGCCTGAAACTGTTCTTTTGGCACATTGCACAAAACCTTTTTAGCATCTACAAATACAGCGTGTCCTCCAATTGGTCTTTGAACAGGCACACCATATTCAATAAGTTTATTACCAAGATACTCGACTTGTTTAATTCGAGTTTCTAGATAATCAAATTCGGTACTTTCATTTAATCCAACAGCGAGAGCACTCATATCGCGTCCTGCCATTCCTCCATAAGTAACAAAGCCCTCGAACATAATATTGAAAGTACTACAACTACGATACAATTCAGAGTCTCTCATGGCAATAAAACCGCCCATATTAACAAGTCCATCTTTCTTTGAACTCATTGTCATCATATCGGCATATTTATACATTTCGGCAACAATTTCTTTTATAGACCAATTTGCATATTCGGGTTCACGCATTTTTATGAAGTAAGCATTTTCGGCAAAACGAGCCGAGTCGAACATTGTAGGAACACCATATTTTTGTGCAAGCACATATACATCTCTTAAGTTTTCAATACTTACCGGTTGTCCACCACTTGAATTACAAGTAACTGTAACACAAATAAAAGGAATTTTTTCTTTCGGGTAATCTTTAAGAACTTTCTCAAGTTTATCCAAATCAATATTTCCTTTAAACGGATGTTCCAACTCTGTATGAAAAGCTTCGTCGATAGTACAATCAACGGCTTTAGCCTTACGAAACTCTATATGACCTTTGGTGGTATCAAAGTGTGAGTTTCCGGGAACAATATCTCCGGCTTTTACGAGTGCAGAGAAAAGTACATTTTCGGCTGCTCTACCCTGATGTGTTGGCAAGAAGTATGGGAACCCAAGGATTTTTTTTATTATATCCTTTAGTTCAAAAAACGAACGAGCCCCTGCATAGCTTTCGTCACCCATCATTATTGCCGACCATTGCCTATCGCTCATAGCACCGGTTCCGCTATCAGTAAGCAAATCGATAAAAACTTGATCGCTACGAAGATTAAAAAGATTGTATTTTGCTTCTTTTATCCATTTTTCACGCTGCTCGCGAGTGGTTTTTCTTAGGGGTTCTACCATCTTAATTTTATAAGATTCAGAAAATGGAATTTCCATAATATTTGTTTTTAATAGTTTAACAATAAAAAATAAGAATAATGAAATCTGAAATTACTAAAAATCTACATTTTAGCATTAATAATCGAATTTATCACGCTCTTTTATATTTAAAAAACGCATTGAAGTAAGTGCAGATATTAACTGTAAAATATTCATAAAATTTATTTAATGCACTCACAAATTTAAAAATTATTAATCAAGTTTGCACAAATTATAATAAATGATTTTAAATATATGTTGTATAAAATAGTAATAAGAGAACTTTGCTCAAAGTATATAATTGTATTTTTCTTTTTGTTTATATACACATCTGGAGGTTTTGCATCGAACCTCAACATTGAAACTCCGGCTGAAGATAGTACTCCAAAATTATGGAAAACAGGAGGTACAGGGAACATATCGTTTTCGCAAGGCTACTTAAGTAATTGGGTGCAAGGTGGTGAAAGTAGTATATCTACATTATGGTCTTTAAATCTATTCGCCAAATATAAGAATAAGAGAATTCAATACGACAACACTATTTCGTGGAAATATGGTTTACATAAGCCTGGTGAAGAAAGCTTTCGTAAAAACGAAGACATAATAAACGCAAACACAAAATTAGGTTATCAGTCGAGTAGCAATTGGTACTACTCTATTATGTTAGGTTTTAAAAGTCAGTTTTTTAATGGGTTCAATTATCCTAACGATAGTGTTGTAATTTCCAGTTTAATGGCACCTGCCTATTTACAAGCCTCATTAGGGATGGATTACAAACTTAACGATAAATTTTCGCTAATGCTTTCTCCTATTTCTGCCAGAACTACAATTATTGCAGATACTTCGCTGGTTGATCAAACTAAATATGGCGTAGCTTCTGACAATTGGTTTAAACAAGAACTTGGCGCATTTATTAAAGCAATCTGGAAATATGAGGTAAACGATCATTTTTATATTCAAAACACACTAGAACTTTTTACAAATTATTTAGATAAGCCTCAGAACATTGACGTAGATTGGGAAATGAATATTAAAATTAAAGCTACTAAGTATTTAACAACTAATATTAGTACACATCTAATTTATGACGATGACATTAGAATACCGAAATACGAAGAAATTGATGGTGTAAAGACCCAAACTGGTTATACAAAAAAAGTACAGTTTAAAGAATTACTTACTATTGGGTTGAGCTATAAATTTTAATATATTTACTCTTTACAAATTGTTCTATAATCGCAATATTCACAATTTTTAAGATTCTGAGTTTGGGAAAAGGGGATGCTTTTATCCAAGATTTCTGAAATTAACTCATTTAAATTCTTTTTAAATCGTGTAATTAGATCGTAATCAATATAGTTTATTTCCTGTTTATCAATTTCTATGTTATACTTATCATTATCTTTAAGTACATCTTTCAAAAATACTAGTCCGGGCATTGAGTTGCTTATGCAATTATTTTTTTCTGCAAAAAGAATAGTGTATAACATTATTTGAAAAACGGCATCAGCTTCTGAATCTCTTTCATGATTAAACAGATAATCAATATTTTTTGCTTTATTCTTAACGCTGCCTGTTTTATAGTCTAATATTCGATAGATATTATTTTTAAAATCTATTCTGTCAATATATGCTTTTATTACTATTTCGTTAATCTTTGTGTTAGAGATTTTTAGTTTGTAAAAGTCTTTAGTTTCGTGCCATATTGTGAAAGGAGCATAATTTAAATCAATTTCAATCATTTTAAGCATAAGCTTAAGTATAATCTCAAAATCTAGAATATTTTTCCCAAATAATTCAAATTTTTCCTCTTCTGTTTTAAGGTAAACTTTAGCAAATGCTTTTTTTAACACTCTTCTTAAGCTTTCGTGTTGCTTTTCGTTTAAGACTGTTTGTAAATATTTGGCAGTAATATTATTAGGTTTCTGGTGCACAGGGTTGTAGAATATCTGCATTGCTTCGTGAAAGATGCTTCCAAATACTCTTTGATCGATATCTTCTTCAACTTCATCTGTTTCTCTGTAATCAAGCAAAGTAGAAAAATAAAACATCATTGGGCATTTAATGTATTGATTTAGGGAGCTTGCAGATAATTTTCTTTTAGAATTTCCTATGCATACATTTAAAATTTGTTTGTAAATTTCATCAGTTTTGGGAATACTATAATCTTCTACAGGTTTAAGGTGTGCACTTCGTTTTAGGTTTCTAAAATCAATATTAAATGGCCATTCGTATTTCAGTTGTGTTATAAACCTACTTGGTTCGCCTCCACCTAAATCGTTGGTTGCCGAATTAAACAGTATGCTCAATTTGCTGCTTCGCTGTAATAAACGATAAAAGTAATATGCAAAGATTGCATCTCGATATTCCTGCGAAGGCAATCCAAATCCTATTCTAAGGTTTTGTGGAATAAATGATGGAGCAACAGTTTTTTTAGGAAAAATTCCTTCGTTTAGCGAGAGCATAATTATTCTATCAAAATCAAGAGGACGTGTTTCCATAAATCCTACTACCTGCATCCCCTCTAGCGGTTCTCCTTCGTAAGGAATTGTAATTGTATTAATTATTTGCTCAACAAGTTTTGAATAAGATTTTATGTCCTCGAATGGGATATTATGCTTTTCAACTAAATCGTGAATACGAATAATATGTTGATAAATATGGTATAAAAACTGTTGTTCACGATATATCAAATTGTCATCAGTTTCAATTAGCATAAAATTTTGAATAATTAATTCGAGATAAGCTGTAAGCTCTGCAAAACTTGAATTTGAAATTCTGAAGATTTGTTTTAGCTTTTCCGTTTTAAACTCATCTATCGAAATGTAAACCATATTTTGGTTTATGAAATTCGTGATAAGATTGTCTAAATCTTTATCTTTATTTATCCATAAACGCACAAGTGAATTATTCAAAATATAATTAACCTGCTTGTGATAAAACCTATTTGAGTTTTTAGTTGATTTAATTTGCTGTTGCAGTTGCAATAAGTTTCTTAAAAGTGAGGCTGCCGAGCTAAGTTTTACAGGATACCCCATTGATACATTGTACGTCCCCAAATTGTGAGGTATAGCGTACATTACCGGTATAAGCAATGATTCATCAGCAAGTACAATAGCGGTTCTTTCAGCATTAAAATTGGGTTCTTTACTCCATTTACTAAGCAATTGGGACATATATTTTGTTTGTGATATGCCTGAAACTGCTGACACACATTCAATCTCAGGCTTCCCATTTTTTTTCATATTAGAATTTATCACGAAATTGGACGGTGGTGGGAATAATTTTAAGTTTTCACGCAAAAACAATCCGGCTTCATGAAAATTATTGCCTGTAAAGTATTCATCATAGTCCCATAAAAAATTTGCAATAGACAAGGTTTGCATTTTTTTCATTACAGTTTTTTCGCATTTATTAAGAGCATTAAAACCGATAAACCAATAATTGTAGTTGCCAAATTTTAAATCAGGATTTTCGCTTACACTACGATATAGCATACCTTGATAAGCCCAGCCTTCGTTTTTGAGTGTATTTTTGAAATCTAAATATATCTCATATAGGTTTTCCCATAATTTTACAAACGATTGCTTTTCAATAGAATCTCGACTATCGATAATATTTTTCCAAAACTTGCGAATAATTTCCTCATCTTCTTTGCTATATCCACCAATTTCGTTATCTAATTCTTTTAAGTCTTTTACATTTGAGAACAAATCTTTGGCTGGAATCATGTATTTATCAATATCATCGAAATCTGAAAGGAGAGTTTTACCCCACAAAAAGAATGAGTCGAAGCTCTCATTGCTTCCTGTAATTTTAGTATATGACTTGTACAGATTAAAAACTAACAATAAATCTTCGCAGGGTTTAAGTTTAGTTTTGTCGGTAAACAGTTTACTAATTGTGATACATTGTGGAGCCCAAATAGGTTTGTTTGTAAACTCTGTAAGGTATTTATTAAAATATAAGATAGATCTATTGTTTGGGAATACGAGTTTTACTGTTTCAAAATCATTATTGTATTTTTCGCTCAAAAATCGGGCACAATATTTTAGAAATGCTTCCATTTTTTTATAAGTTATTATTGCGATACATCATTTTTAAATCTGCCAAAGCAAAAGCCGTAACAGCTTCAATTACAGGAGGTAGCCGTAAGGTAAAGCACACATCGTGCCTTCCATTTATTTTAAAAGATTCAATTTTTTCTCGTTTAAAGTTATAGGTTTTTTGTTCGATTCCTATGCTGGCAGTAGGTCTCACATAAACTCTAAAATAGACATCATTTCCATTACTTATGCCGCCATTTATTCCGCCCGTATTGTTTGAAGCTGTTTTACCAAATTTATCTATAATTGGATCATTATATTCTGAACCAAACATTTTTGAGGCTTTAATACCTTCGCCAAACTCAATAGCTTTAATTCCGGGAATTGAAAAAATAGCATGACTAATTACTGATTCTAAAGAATCGAAAAAAGGTTCGCCAAAACCAATTGGTAGGTTTTTTACATTACATATTATTATACCGCCAAGGCTATCCATTTTTTGATATGCAATTTTTAAAATATCATCAAAGTCTCTTTGTCCTCCAATTTCGATAATATTTGAGCTAATCTCAACATTATCAAGCATTTTTTGAGCTACCACACCGGCTGCCACTAATGCCACTGTCATTCTTCCCGAAGCTTGACCTCCTCCACTTAAATCTTTTTTCCCTTTATATTTCTTAAAGGTAGTAAAATCGGCATGTCCTGGTCTGAAGAATCCATCAAATTCGTAATCTTCATGCCTAATGTCTTGGTTATTAAATGCAATATTAATTCTTGCCCCTGTAGTTATGCCATTAGATACTCCACTCACTATTTCAGGCATATCTTGCTCTATGCGGGTTGTTGTCCCAAAATCGCCGGGTTTTCGTCTTTTTAGCATCGGTTCAAAATCGGTAATATTTAAGTCTATTCCAGCATCACAACCATCTATAAAAACTCCGAGTTGCTCCGAATGGGAACCACCATAAATGCTTACTTTAAATTCTCGTCCAAAACTATTCATTAATTACACCTCCAATGTTTTTTATATCACTAATAAAACCAGGATAACTTTTGCTAATACATTCAATATTATCAATTTTGCCCCCGTTTTCCAAATTTAAGCATTGTACCGCTAAAGCCATAGCAATTCGATGATCATTATGCGATTTAAAGTCGGCAAATTTTTGTTTTATCCCCCCCACAACCTCTAATTCATCTTCCTGCAAATTTGTTTCTACTCCTATTTTAGATAATTCTGTGCACATTACATTTAAGCGATTGCTTTCTTTGATCTTCAATTTATCAAGTCCTGTAAAAACACATTTACCATTGGCATTAGCAGCTAATATCATAGCAGCTGGGAATAAATCAGGGCTGCTTGTAAAGTTGTAGTCAAATGCTTTTATATTAGATTTTTTTACTTTGTAGAGACCATTAGTAAAACTCCATGTAACATTTGTTAAGTTTAGTATATTTACAATATCTTTATCGGCTTGATTTGAATTGGGATTTAAGCCTTTTATTGATATATCTCCGTTGAGAGCGCCAGCAACAAAAAGGATAGCAGCACTACTCCAGTCGGTTTCAGAAAAAAAATCACCTTGTAAATATTTTTGGTTTCCTTTTATTTTGAAGATATTAGGGGAGTTATAATCAATAAAAACATTAAACTTACTTAAAACATCGATAGTTAATTTTATATATTTATTGCTTGAAATGTTTTTAACAACTAATTCACTATTTTGGTGGAGCAATGGTAAGCACATTAGCAAAGCAGACACAAACTGAGAACTGGCAGAACCATCAATTATATATTTTCCTGGCAACAGTGTACCTCCATTAAAATCGATAGGTAGCAAAGTATTTCTTGTAAAATTAATACTTATGCCCATATTTTTTAGTTGAATTAAGTCGGTAGCAATAGGTCTTTTAATAAGCGAACCCTTGCCACTAACTGTAAAGCTCGATTTTTGCAAAAGCTTAATAACGGAAAACAGTCGAGCATTTAGAGCAGATTCGCCACAATAAACAGTGCTGGAATATTTCTTTTTTTGATTTGATATAATAACAGAATTCCCCTGTTTTTCTACATCTGCAAAATGCTCATTTACAATACTTAAGGCATTAATAACATCGTATGAATTGCCAAGGTTTAAAAGAGTGCATTTCCCATTAGCTAATGCAGAACAAGCGATAAGCCTTATTGCGTAACTTTTCGATGGGGGGCAATTTATATCGCCTAAGAGAAAGCTATTTAGAATTTTAACACTCATAAATTATCTATCATATTTTCTAAATCTTCAAATCTAATATCACATAACTCAGTATTCCCAATTTCATGTATTAATACCATTCTTATTTCATCTTTATTTTGCTTCTTTTTATCGGAGTGAATCTTTTCTAAAATTGTATCATTTATAACAAATTCTACCGGTAAGTTTAATTTGTCTAATACTTTAAGCACATTAGGATACAGATTATTTTTACAAATATTTAGCATAACCGACAATCTAATGGCAATTAAAATTCCCTTTACAACAGCCACTCCATGCGGAATAGTTTCGACTTGTTCAATAGGATGCCCAAAGGTATGTCCAAAATTAAGATGATGCCGTATTCCTGTATCTGATTCATCTTGTTCAATAAACCCTGCTTTAATGTGTACGCAAGATTCTATTAAATATTCGAAAGTATCAGTTTGCAGATTTAATACTTTATCGGCATTAGAGTTTAAGAAATTCAGTAGTTTAGGGTCAGCTACAAGAGCATATTTAAGAATTTCTCCCAGACCGCTTTTTATCTCATTTTCTGGTAAAGATTTTAATAATTCGGGATCGCAAATAACAAATTCAGGCTGTTTAAAAGTTCCGATAAGGTTTTTTGCTCCATCGAAATTAAAACCATTTTTACCTCCAATAGCAGCATCTACTTGTGCCAAAAGGCTTGTAGCTACAAGTCCTAAGCGGCAACCTCTCATAAAAGTATCAGCAACAAAACCGGCAATATCGCAAACAACTCCACCGCCAAAACCGACAATAATAGTATTTCTTGAAGCTTCTAATTTCAATAATTCTTTGTAAACATATTGTACTGTTTCCCATGTTTTGGTCTTTTCGCCTACCGGTATTATTAATGTTCTATATTCATCAAAATAATTTGAATACAATTTAAAAACATTACTGTCAGTAATTACTATGGAATTTTCCGGGTTTAATCGCTGTTCTATTTCTTTTTTAGCATTTCCAATAATTACCGGATATGCTTTACCTGTATTAATAATTATTTCTTCCACCCTACAAATCTATTTAATAATTTTATATTTTGATTTAGCATAATTTAGTGATGCTGCATTATAATGCCACCATTCTGTTTTTGACACATAAAACCCTGCCTCACTCATAATTCTGTATAATAATTCTCTATTTTGAACCTGAATACTATCTAATTTACCTCGTTCAAAAAAATAGTATTCTTTACCGGGATATGCAAGTTCGCCAAAATAGTCGAAATCTGTACCCATGTCTAACAACTCGCCATTTTTATTAATAATACTAACATCTACAGCCATTCCATAATTATGAATACTTCCCTTTTGGGGATTTGCAACATACCAATGCTTAATTTGCTCCGGTACTTCCACCATATCCCACATTTTTTGTTGAACACTTACGGGTCTGGCAGCATCGAATACAATCAATGAAAGGTATTCGCTATAATTGTTTAAAATATTTTGAGCATGACAAAGCTTTTCGCAAGCCTCTTTCTGCAAATAGGCATTTTTTAAATTTCCATAAAGATTTATTCCAATAAAATTATCTTCGGAACTATATTTTAAATCAACAATAATATCGGGACAATAATTCTGAATATTTACTAATCCGCTAATCAATAATTTACGTTCTAATACAGGCAAAGCTTGTCGCTGATATAAATTCATACCAATGGGACAAACTACTGTTTGCTTACTATAATTAGTTTCAACCCTTTTGCATGCAAAAACTAATAGGGTAAAATATATTAAAAATCTTAAAGAAATATTTAAATGTTTCAATTATAAATTGTTTAAAATTATCTTTACTGCATAAAAATTCAAAATTAATGATTATGAAGCGGATATTAGTTGTATGTTCATTTCTTTTAATGTTTTTTCCTGTTTTTTCGCAGGATAATGAGAAACTTAGTATTGAAGATGCCGTAGTTGGCTTATACACAAAATACTATCCAGAATATATTAGTAATTTACAATGGCGACCAAATAGTGATTTTTTTACTTTTACCGAGAAAGATGCACTTAAACAACAGCAACCAGGTGCTAAAAGTAGTGAAACATTGTTAGAATTAGATAGTTTAAATTCTGCTCTTAAAGGTTTTGGAGCTGAAGAATTAAAGCGTTTTCCTAGAATATCATGGATGGATGCAAGTACCATAAAATTCAGAAAAGATAATTCTGACTTTGTATATAACTTTAAAGCAAATTCAATTGTTAGTGAAATTAAGTTTCCCGATTCGGCAGAAAATTTCGATTATAATCCAAAACAAGCTATTTGTGCATTTACTCAAGGTAATAATTTAAGATTAATTAATAATAATGGTGAATTTATTGATATAACTAACGAAAGGGATTTAAATATAAGTTATGGTAAAGAAGTTCACAGACGTGAATTTGGCATCGAAAAAGGGACATTCTGGAGTACCAAGGGCAATAAACTGGCTTTTTATCGTAATAATGAAGGACAAGTTAGCGAATATCCGCTAGTTGATATTACAAAACGAGTAGCATTACCCGAAATGATTAAATATCCTATGTCTGGAATGATAAGTGAAGAAGTTCAAGTAATGGTTTATGATATAGAAACCCAAAAGACTATTACGCTTAATGCAAAAGAAATAAAAGATAGATATTTCACAAATCTAAGCTGGAGCCCTGATGAAAAGTATATTTATATTGCAGAACTTAACAGAGACCAAAATCACATGGAGTTTAACTGCTACAATGCCACTAGCGGGAAGTTTGTAAAAACCTTATTCGAAGAAAAAAACAGCAAATATGTAGAGCCTCAATATCCTGCTGTATTTCTTCCAAATACTACTGATAAATTTGTATGGCAATCAAGACGAGACGGATATAATCATTTGTATTTATACAACACTAAGGGAGAAATGCTAAAGCAATTAACATCAGGCAATTACGAAGTTACAGAATTGATTAAAATAAGTCAAGATGGGAACAAATTATTCTTTCAGGCTAATAAAGAAACTCCGATTGACTTTGATATTTATTGCGTTGATATAAACTCAGGTGAAATCAAGCGTATTAGCAATCAACCGGGTACTCATAATGCTTTAATTAGTGATGACGGAAGTTTTATAATAGATTCTTACAGCAGTATTGATACACCAAATCGTTATGTAATTTTCAATAACGAGGGCAAAGAAGTTGCTGTATTGCTTGATTCAAGTAATCCGCTTGAAAAAGTAGATATGCCTAAATGTAAGATTGGGACAATTAAAGCTGCCGATGGCACTACCGACTTATATTATCGTTTAATTAGTCCTAACAAAATAGAAAAAAAGAAAAAATATCCTGCGATTATTTATGTTTATGGAGGCCCACATGCCCAATTGATAACAAACTCATGGCTTGCAGGTGCACAAGGCTGGTTATATTATATGGCACAAGAAGGATACCTCATGCTAACAATCGATAATAGAGGGTCTGCAAATCGTGGGATGGATTTTGAAAGTATTATCCACAGAGAAGCCGGTAAACACGAAATGGCAGACCAAATGGAAGGCATAAAACTGTTAGAAAGTTTAGGATATGTTGATATGGATAGAATTGGAGTACATGGCTGGAGCTATGGCGGATTTATGACTACAAGTCTGATGCTTGAACATAATGATATATTTAAAGTTGGTTGTGCTGGTGGACCTGTTATAGACTGGAAGTTTTATGAGGTAATGTATGGCGAAAGATATATGGACACTCCTGAACAAAATCCTGAGGGATACGAAAGCTCAAGCTTATTAAATAAAGCAGATAAACTTACCGGCAGATTATTAATCATTCATGGAGCACAAGATCCCGTAGTGGTTTGGCAACATAGTCAAGCATTTCTGCAAGCATGTATAGAAGCCGGCACCTTACCCGATTATTTTGTTTACCCTACACACGAGCACAATGTGAGGGGCTACGACAGAATTCATTTAATGCAAATGGTAACACGATACTTCAAAGACCACTTATAGTTTAAGTTATGCCTAAATTCTTTAAAGTATTGCAGAAATATCCTCAAACTTTTTGGATATCAAACACAATGGAGCTTTTCGAAAGATGGGCGTGGTACGGTATGTTTATGATTTTAGCTCTATATTTAACTGGTTCGGTTGATACTGGAGCTTTGGGATTTACACAAGCACAAAAAGGCATAATGATGGGAACCGTGGTGGCGTTGCTATATTTTTTGCCTGTAATTACCGGTGCCATTGCCGATAAATTCGGATACAAGAAAGTCCTTATAACAGCTTATATTGTTATGGCTTTAGGATATGTATTAATGGGATATTTAAGTTCTTATTATGCTGTATTCTTAGCATTCATATTTCTGGCAATTGGTGCAGCATTGTTTAAACCTGTTATTTCTGCATGTATTGCAAAAACTACAACTAAGGAAACCTCCTCTATGGGTTTCGGTATTTTTTATATGATGGTAAATCTTGGCGCTTTTATTGGTCCTATTTTCGCCAGTAAATTGCGTAGTAGTAGCTGGAACCTAGTGTTTTTAATGAGTGCCACTGTAATACTGATTAACTTATTGCTGGTTTTAATATTCTTTAAAGAACCTGCCCGAGAACAAAATAATACATCCCTCGCTGATTCAATTAAAATTGTTTTCAAAAATATATTACTTGCTCTTAGCGACCGTAAGTTTTTATTTTTTCTGATTATCATTATCGGATTCTGGACTATGTACAACCAGTTGTTTTACACCCTACCCGTATTTATTGACCAATGGATGGATACAAGCATTGTTTACGATACATTGTACAGCATTTGGCCTTGGTTTGCCGAAAAAGTAAGCAACGGGCAAGGAGCTATAAACCCCGAAATGCTAACAAATATTGATGCAATGTACATAGTTTTGTTTCAGGTTTTGATTTCGTATGCAATTATGAAACTTAAACCACTCCATGCCATGATAGGCGGTTTTTTTGTCGCCAGTATTGGTATAGGTCTTACTTTTATGTTTAGTAACCCTATGTATTTGTTTGTTACAATTTTAGTTTTTGGACTTGGTGAAATGGCAAGTTCCCCCAAAATTTCGGAATATATCGGACGTATTGCACCAAAAGACAAAGTCGCATTATATATGGGGTGTAGTTTTTTACCAATGGCAGGGGGTAATTTTTTTGCAGGGCTGTTAAGCGGAAATGTTTACCAAAAAATGTCTGATAAAGTAAGTCTACTACAATTCGATTTAAAGTCGAAAGGAATAATAGTACCTGAATTAAGCGATAGTTTTACTCAAAACGATTTGTTCGCAAAAGCCTCTGAAGTTCTAAACATGGACAATGCAGGCATAACAGAATATCTTTGGAACACATACAAACCAGGGAATATTTGGATGGTTTTTACCGGAATAGGTATTGCTACTGTTGTAGTTTTATTTCTTTATGATAAGTTTGTTTTGTCAAAATAGCATTACTTTTTTTTCCAATTTTTTAGTCGTGTCTGTTATTTGTTCCGAAAAATGCTTTTCAACTTCGAACAACTTATTTTTCGTTAACTATTTATATTTCACATATTCCTCATGTGCTTTTGCTTATTTAGGACGAGACACCGCACATATTCCTATTTATTGTATTTTCGTGCTTTTCAAAATAATTTTATTTGCTTCATTTCTGTTTTGGAATTTATTTTACATCCAAATTCATTCCAATCATTTAACGAAACTTCTACTTCATTAGCTACAGATGAATAATCAAATAAATTATACAATTTAACTATGTCTATACGCATTAATACATCTTTTGTAACAGGCCTTTTTGAATCTGGAAATACGATTGCTTTTAAGAATTGTTGGGTATGATAATGATTAAGCAAATACAATGCAATTTGAGCAAAACGTTTTTCTTTAAAACCTATAAAGTAACATGTATCATCAAGCATCAAAGGTTTGCCGTCTTCATTAGTAATGAGAGTAAAAAGAGTTCTTTTATACATACCTGAAATGGCGACTTTATATGGCATAAATGAATAATCGCCAACTCCAAATATTGAGAAACTTGGTTTGCCTTTATAAATTGAAGATTTTCTTTTATCAAAAAATTCTCTGTTTTTATCTAAGTATTCAAAAGTTTGTGGGTATGAATGTTTTATATAGTTAGTTTCTTGACCAATTTTCTTTTGTGTTACTATTGTTAGTTTACGATAACGATTTGTTTCCGTATGTTTTAAATCAGAACTCTTTAATAATCCATAAACCAAATCATTTTCAATTGTAAATTCTTGATTTAATCCATTTATGTAATGCCCATTATGTTTTTCAATTTCCATTACTTTAGAACAATCATGTTTGATGCCTTGTCTCCATACAAATTGACATTTACCGTCAATATCATTCGCTTTCTTGTAATCTATTACAGAATAAACAAAATTATTTCCAACCCATCCAAAAACTCTATTATCTTTTAATGAATAGAAATCTATATCATTACATGTAATTGAAGCTTGTTTATTAAATTCGGAATAGAATAAACATGCGTCAACAGAAACATTAAATTCTTTTTTCGCATCAATAGTTAATTTCTTTATTGAACCAATTGGAAACTTATTATTTTTTTGGTCAAAAATCAGGGTTTTAACAACTGAGTTCTTAACTAAGAAACCAAAACATCCTATATGAGAAGAGAAATGCTTTAACATTAAAAGGGATATATATTCACCAATGTCAAAATTTCCTTTTCCTGTTATTGCATCATACCCATTATGCTTTTTGAAATTTGATTTTTTAGGTAAGTTTTTTGAATCTATCGAACTTAATTCTGAATTTGTTACCCAAGGAGGATTTCCAACTACTAATGTTTTTAATGATTTTGTTTCTTTTGATAATTTTTCAAAATCGAAGTCAAAAACATTATCATGTATAATTTCAATGCTTGGCTTTGATAGATTAAGATTTTTTATGAAAAGTTCTAATATTTTGAACTTTGTTTCCCAAATGTATGGTTCATAAATCTCTATGCCTATTATTTTTTTAATATTTGATATTTCTCTAAGTGACGCAATTATAAAACTGCCCTTTCCACAAGTAGGTTCAAGAACAAATTCAAAAGAATCAAAACTTGAATTATTCTTAATATAATCAACTGATTTTAATGATAATTCAGTATTAGTTTGGAAATCTCCATATTCTCTTCTGTTAGGTTCAGATACGATATAATTTTTTTCTGCAACAAATTCAATAAGTTGATTTAGTTGTTCTTGATTATTAAAAAATGTTTTAATTCCAGACATTTTTTCTAAATCTTCATTACATGACGATAAATTAGAAAAATGTTTACGATTTGATGCAAAATAATCAATAACAACAGGCGATATGTCTAATTCATTGTAGTTCATTTGTTAACTTTGTCAACTAATTTTGATATGCCATTAATTTTATCTGTCAAATAAACTACTCTTGCATACTAAAGCCTCCATTGTATGGCATTAGAAATTGTCAAATACCCCTGTTCAGGGATTTTTGTTATTATACTATCTGCAATTTGACTTAATGTAATATCATCAGCTGGAATATTTTTGTCATTTAGATAGGCAATTATATCTTCTTTAATTGCTCCATCTTTTACCATTTATCTTATTCTGTATGTTGTGGTATAATCTGCTGTTCTGCCTTTTTCAAGAAAGGAACAACTAAGAAAATCAAGAATTGCAGTTCCACGCTCTGGGTCGTCAGTTTTTTCGTAAACAAAAACAAGTATATTATATCCTAATCCAAATATTTTTTGTTTTGCATCTTTAAACGGACAAGAAGATTGAGGTTGTTTTATTGAAGTAACTTTTATATCTGTTAAAATATCATCACTTGGCAAATCAATTCCTTTTGCAGACGAACCCTTTTCATACTCATAATTTTCATCCAGATATTTTTGAAACTTATGTTCGATATAAGTGCCTACTGCTTTACCATCAGTAACGCCATAAAGGTCTTTGTTGGAATAAGTAGATTCTTTATCGCAAAAATCTTGTGCAGCTTTTTTTAGTGTTTTAATTGTTAGTTTCTTTTTCATTCAAAATCCTTTTTTATTTACAAAAATAGTCAATTTTAACGAGGCATTTCAATTTTGCACGGTCTTCTTCGCATGAAACACAACGGTTGAGGCTAAAAGCTGGCGGGCTTTTCGGAGCAATTCACTGTCAACCTGCGATGAAGTTTCTTGATGCACTGCTCTTCAAATTAGCACTAACTGCCCGCTTGATTTTAGCCTTTGTTACCGTTTCGTTGTTTATTTTTCTCGTTAATTTCAGTTCATATTTACTTGATTATCCTTTCATAGTTCGCTTTTGGTTCAAATAAAGTAAGTTGTTGGTTTTTGGGCAAAAATTCTAAATAGTTTGATATAAATAATTCTTTCCCTTTTTGGTCTGAACCATCTGTTACATTTCTCATTCCATAAGTTAAGTCCCAAGGGATTATATTTGCAAAAGAAAATAAATCTCTTATGTATTTGCTGTCATCATAAGTAATTAGCCATTTATGTTCGCAATTTCGCATTGTTTCGGCAAATTTTATATGGTCAAATGATTTGTGTAAATTCCCATTTTTTCCATATAAAGCAGATTTTGTAGCTGAATAGTAAGGTGGGTCAAGAAAAATAAATACATTTTCACCCTTTTCTTTTACTAATTCTTCATAATCAAAATTTGTAATTGTAGAACCGTTTATAACTTTTGCAAATTGGTTAAGTCGTTGAATGCTACTTTCAGTAAAGCGACCTGAAAAAGCGTGTTCACTATAACCACCACTTAAACTTGTTCCTGAAAAAGTAATTCTATTGTAAATAAAAAAGGCGGCTGCTCTTTCTAAATCATTAAAACCCTCCAAATTTACATTTAAAAATTTATGTAATTCCTTACCTATAGGAAATTGATTTCTCCATTCATATATTTTTTCAATCAAAGCATCAACATCCTTTTGTGCCATTTTCCAAAATTTATATAATTCTAAATAGAGGTCATTAACCCAAAATTTTTTGTTTGGAAATCGTTGTTTAGCATAGATAAAGATTGAACCACCTCCCAAAAATGGTTCTCTAAATTCTTCAAATTCGGGTATAAGCTGGGAAATTAATTTTACAGCTCTACTTTTACCACCTGGATATCTTAATGGACTTTTTATCATTTTGAAAACTGAATTTTAATGATAAATTTATTTCGTTTTGCTTCTGTAAAAATTGTTTCAACCAACAGCATCTGACGTTTTGAAAATTTATTTACTTCAAAAAAGTTAGTCATTTCTTTCTTTGTACTTGAGGAATTTATTGAACCTTTAAGTTTTGTTGAAGTCAATGATAAAACAGCTTCACTTTTAATTTTCTTTCCATTTGCACTAACATCTGAAAGGTTGCAATATAAAATCATTTTCAACAAACCGTCCTTTATATCTCCTTTGCTTGGGAGTAAAGCGTTTTTGCTATGCTTTCCTTCAATTAAACTTATCTTAGTTTTTGAAAGCGAAATTTCATCTACAGTCAAAAAATATTGACCGCCTAAATAATTTGTTATTGTAATTTTTGCTTTTGTAAGTGTAGATAAGCTTTCTTTAGGTTGTTGAGTAACGAACTCTCTTGACTGAGCTTTTTCAGCTTTACCCCTTGAAAAAGCCATAAATAATGAAACATCTTTCCCGATTTTTTCTTTAAAATTGTCTAAGCCATTGGGATTGTGAAGTTTTACTCCCGTTAATTTTTCAATTTTTGAATAAGAAGTTTTTACTTTGTCAATAACTCTATGTAAATTGGTGTTTAGTTCGTGTAAATTCCAATGCAATGCAGAACTATGATATTGTTCAATTTCTTTGATTTTAGAAATAACATACTTATTATTGAATTGTTGATTTGTAATTTTTTGGGCTGCCTTATCTGCTTTTTCATAATATGCGAAAATTACAAAAACATCCAATAAAGACATTAAAGAAACTGTGTCCCACTGAATAAAATCTCTATCACCATTTGCTCCTTCATCTTTTACAATTGGAATTACAGTTATTTTTTTTGAAATATGCAAAGTATTAAAAACTCGTTCAAAAGGGTAAGAGCGTGTTCGTTTTGGTGAAACCCATTTTGAAATTGCAAATGTATGTTTATTGTCTTTTAGTATAAAAGCTGAAGGAGCATCATTTATGTCGAATTTTTTGATATCAACATTTTTCAAGTCGTCCGATAAAATTACTTTGTACTTAATGCCTGTTATTTTTCCTTTTATATTCATTTTTCAATCTTGATTAATTTTACAAAGTTAATATTTATTCACTACAAAATTGTTATTGGCGTTGTCTTTTTACAATGAACGGTAAC
>JAQVOJ010000093.1 GCA_028702675.1 Bacteroidales bacterium | reverse complement strand
TTTCGCTGATAACAATTGCGTTTTTACCAGCCTGAGCAAGCAAACCATTCACTTCGGCATGTCCTTTTTTACCAAAAATAACAATTTGAACTTCGTTACCGTATTTTTGCGAGATATTACGAATTTTATTCTGAAGCTTAATCACAACCGGACATGTAGCGTCTATAAGGGTTACATTATTTTTTTTTGCTATTTCATAAGTTTCGGGCGGTTCGCCATGGGCACGAATTAAAACTTTGGCATTTCTTAGTTCGTTAAACTTCTCATAATCAATTATTTCGAGCCCCATTTGCTTTAAGCGATTTACTTCTACGCTATTATGAACAATATCTCCCAAACAATAAAGCATTCCTTCTTTACGAAGATGTTCTTCGGCAATATCAATAGCAGAAGTAACTCCGGGACAAAAGCCTGAATATTCGTCAATTTCAACTCTCATTTCAGCTCAATACTTTTTTAACTAACTGCATTGTTTCATTGAATTGCTCTTCGCGAGTAAGATTGCTATTATCGAGCAAAACTGCATCATCGGCTTGTTTTAGGGGACTATCACTGCGGTTAGAATCAATATAATCCCTTTCCTGTAGGTTTGCCAAAACATCTTTGTAAGATGCCGGAGTACCTTTTTCGATAAGTTCTTTATAACGCCTTTCTGCTCTAACTTCGGGGCTGGCTGTTAAAAATATTTTAAGTTCGGCATTTGGGAAAACAACAGTACCAATATCTCTGCCGTCCATTACTACACCTTTGTTTTTAGCAATTTCGCGTTGTTGTTGCACAAGATACCTCCTAACTTCGGAAATAACACTTACAGGACTAACCAAGCCGGAAACTTCCATACTTCTTATTTGTTTCTCAACATTTTCGCCATTCAAAACAATTTCAGGTAAGTTATCATTATTTAACTCAAAACTTAATTTTATATCAATAAGCGAAGATATTAAAGCTTCTTTATCTGGTGTGCCATTCTTAATAAGATTATTCCGAATTGCAAATAGAGTAACAGCCCTGTACATAGCACCTGTATCCACATAAACATAACCTAATGCCTGAGCTATTTGCTTAGCTAATGTACTTTTACCACACGAAGAATGTCCATCAATTGCTATTATTATCTTATTCATTTTTTACATTTTTTGTTGAGTCGTAAAGTTACAATTTAAATTTTGCACGCAAGTGTTTTCAACAAATTAAAAATATGTAGATAATGCATAAAAATATGCATAAAATATTAACACATTTGCAACTTATTTACATTGCAACCATTAATAAATATTAAATTCACATTATTTTGTTCAAAAATAGACTATAAAACTGTTCTTCCTTTCATCTAAATATTAGTATTTTGGGAGTTTAAGTAAATTATTAATTATGAGAAGATATTTAGCCACTTTAATTTTGGCAATCACATTGTCGGGTTTTCAATACATTCTTGCCCAAGCACCGGAAATTGTTGAACAGCCTAGTTCAGGGATAAAATGTTTAGGCAATCATGTAGCTATAACTCTAAGTGTTACAGGCTCAGAACCCTTAACTTATCAATGGTATCATGATGAGAACCCTGTAGGAACAAATAGTAATGTTTACGAAATCATTGCCGTAGATATTACAGACGAAGGCTATTATTATTGTGAAATTAGTAACTCCGAAGGTTCGATAACCAGTTGGGAAGCACAATTATTAGTTGCATCAGGTCCACCTGAAATTTTAAGCGTTTCTGCAGATGAAGATAATGTTTGTCTTGGTGAAACAATAGTTTTAAATTCGAATAGTACAGGCGACTATGTACAACATAAATGGTATAACCAAAACGATGAATATATAAATATTGGCACATCAATATCAATTAATAATGCAGACATAAACGACGAAGATTCTTATTATTGTGTTGCCGAAAATGTTTGTGGCAGCGACATCTCAGATTTGATTGAAATTGAAATTATTGAGCCTGCTATAATTGTTAGTCAACCATCGAACCAAACTGTTTGTGAAGGAGAAGATGCAATCATAAGCATTGAAGCAAGCGGAGAATATTTGCTTTACAAATGGCTCGCAGATGGCATTGATATTCCCGATGCAAATACAAATGAATTAACTGTAAATTCGGTTGTTTTCCCAAATAATATTTCATATAAAGCAATAGCTTACAACCAGTGTACTAATGATACAAGTTTAGGAGTAAGCATAATTGTAAAAAAACTACCCGAAATTACAGGACATCCCTTATCTCAAGATTTATGCACAGGAGAATCAATTACATTGTACGCAACCGCCACAAGCAATGCTCCACAGTCATATCAATGGTATTTAAACGATTCTCCTATTGTTGATGCTAACGAAAACTCTCTTTCGGTAGTAGCCGAATCAGAAATAAATAATGCATATACTTGCATGATAACCAATATGTGTGGCAGTGTTGTTACCGACACGGCATTTATTTATGGACGCATCCCTCCCGAAATTACACTGCAGCCCCTTGATACAGCAGCTTGTATTGGCGAAAGCGTTAGTATTAACTGCAAAGCTTCGGGCGATGAACCAATTTATTACCAATGGTTACTTAATGGTGCAGATGTGTCAGGTGATAATATTAGCGGGGAACAAACATCCACAATTATTATTGACGATCTTACTTTAGCACAGCAAGGTAACTATACATGCTTAGCATATAATAATTGTGGTCAAGTACTTACCGAACAAGCCTATTTAACTGTAAATACCCCCCCAACAATACTGGTTCAGCCAGAAGATATTACAGTTTGCGAAGGCGATTTAATTGAATACGATTTACTTACATCCGGCACATTACCTATGGAGTTTGAATGGATTAATCAAACTAGTTCCGAAGTAGTATATACAAATGAAGATTTATTCATTGAATCTGCAGAATTAAATCATAGCGGTACTTATTATTGCAGCATAACTAATACCTGTGGGAATACAGAAAGCGACACCTTCGAAATAACTGTAGATCAAGCACCTTTACTATTATCTTCTCCGAGTGATATAAGTGCATGCGAAGGCGATAGTGTAGCAATATTTGTAGAGTATGAAGGAACAGAACCTATAGATTTTCTATGGTATCGAAATAATTCAGCAGTATCTTGGGCAGATAATGATACAATTCTTCTTAGTCCGGCTAATTTTGGGCAAACAGGTACATACTTTTGCAGATTACACAACTCCTGTGGAGACACCGACTCCGACCCATTCTATTTGCATATTGGCACTCCTCCTGTAATTGCATTAAATCCTCTTAACAAAACCTTATGCGAACTAGATACACTCGCCTTAATAATGTCGGCAGCCGGCGAAAACATTCTTTATCAATGGTATCATAATGATATTCCCATAAACGGAGCTACAGACACAAGTTTAAACATACCAAATATTGATGTAAGTTATCAAGGAGAATATTACTGCAAAGCTTACAATGCTTGCGAAAATGTATATACCGATACTGTTGAAGTTACAATATTCCCTGCACCTGAATTAGAACTTGGACCCGACATGGATTATTGTGAGGGGACAGAAGTAATATTATCACCGGAAGGCGACTACCAAAGCTATAACTGGAACAATGGACTTAATGTAGGTGCATACCTTCAGGTACAATTAAGCGGAACTTATACCTTAATGGTTGTAGGCGAAAACGGATGTAGTAATTACGATACTGTTCACATTGCATTTCATCCTGTACACGAAGTTAATTTTGGAAACGACACATCAGTGTGTGGAGGAATGGTACTTGATGCCGGCGAAGGAGCTTATTCGTATGATTGGAGCAACGGCTCGGAAAATAGCTCCATTAACATTACCGAATCAGGAGTTTACAGCCTAACAACTTACGGAGATGAATTTGGGTGCACCGACTCAGATACAGTTACAGTTCAAGTACTCCAAATTCCTGAAATAGATTTAGGTGATGACATTACTATAAGCATTGATTCTACTCTTATAATAGAAGTTGATCCAATTTATGAATACTATTTGTGGAATAATGATTTTACAGGTCCTTCGTTAAGTGTATCAGGGTCCGAATATGGCGAAGGTAATTTCGAAATATGGCTCCAAATTACAGCTTATAACGGATGTCAGAATTCTGATACAATTATCCTTACTGTATTCGACAACTCTATCGTACCAAATATTAAAGATATTGAATACTTGAAACTATACCCTATACCGGCAAATGATATTTTATGGATTGAAGGTTCTGCAATTAATCAAGGAATTGCACATGTAAAAATTAGTAATCTTAATGGACAAATAATATTTACTAAAAAAATTAATCAAACAGGAGAATTTCGAGATAATATTGATATAGCTAAATTTGCTGCAGGAACATACATCTTACAATTCATCTCTTCAAATAATAATATTATTACACAAAAGTTTATTATTAAATAACTAATAGCGTTTAAATGATTATTTTAAATTTTAAAATACAACTTAATGAAAACTAAGGGGAATAAGTCTGCTATAAAAAGTAAACTCAGAGGAGCTTATCTTACATCTGTAATAAGTATTTCGCTAGTATTACTACTACTTGGAATTGTAGGATTATTAATGCTAAACGCTCAAGTTCTATCAAATTATGTGAAAGAGAATATTTGTTTTTCATTATTTCTAAGAGACAATATTAAAGAAGCAGATATAAGAAAATTCCAAAAAACATTAGACACATACGATTTTATTAAATCTACTGAATATATTAGCAAAGAAAAAGCAGCAGAAGAATTGAAAAAAGATTTAGGTGAAGATTTTACCGAGTTTTTAGGCTACAATCCCTTGCCTGAATCTATTGATATTTACTTAATTGCAGATTATGCAAACCCCGACAGCTTAGTAAACATAGAAAATCGTTTATTGGGATTTACAGATTATGTTAAAGAAATATCGTATCAAAAAAACCTTATCCACGAAATAAATGAAAATATAAGAAACATCAGTATATTTTTATTGATTTTTAGTGCTCTACTCTTATTAATAAGTTTTGCCTTGATAAATAATACAATACGTTTAATGATTTATTCGAAAAGATTTATTATTCGTACAATGCAACTTGTTGGAGCAACACGTCGGTTTATCAGAACTCCATTTATTAAATCAGGATTGATACAAGGAATCATAAGTGCAATTATCGCTATTGGAATTCTCACATTAATAATTTACAGTGCCGACAAGCAACTTCACGATATTATTAGCTTATTGGATTATAAAATTGTTGGTATATTATTCCTTATTGTATTATCTTTGGGAATTATTATTTCATTAATTTCTACGTTTTTTGCAGTAAACAAATATTTACGAATAAAAAACACGAATCTTTATTATTAAAAAATGGCAAACAAAATTAAAACAGCACAAAAGCAAAATGATAAAAGCGAAGAGCTTAACTTTGCTTTAGGTAAAGAAAATTATATTTTACTTATTATTGGATTTGCAATAATAATAATTGGTTTTATTCTTATGTCGGGAGGAAAAGCAGAAGACCCCGCAGTTTTTAGTGAAGAAATTTTCAACTTCAGACGAATTACATTAGCTCCTTTGGTTGTATTATTTGGTTTTATAATTGAAATTTTCGCCATAATGAAAAAACCAAAATCCGAAAAGACACTTAATGAAGAATAATCTTTATTCAAATTATGGAATGGTTTGAAGCTCTTATCCTTGGTTTAATACAAGGACTAACTGAATTTTTACCGGTAAGCAGTAGCGGACACTTAGAAATTGGTAAGGCACTTTTTAAGATCAGTGGCGAAGACAATTTATATTTTACCATAGTTGTTCACGGAGCTACAGTACTAAGTACAATTGTTGTGTTCTGGAACGAAATTATAAAGTTAGGAAAAGGTGCATTACAGTTTAAACTAAACGAAGAAACACACTACATCCTTAAGATAGGCATATCAATGATTCCTGTATTAATTGTAGGATTACTATTTAAAGACCAGATTAAATCTCTGTTTAGCGGTACAAATATTAATTTTGTTGGATACATGCTACTGATTACAGCATGTTTACTAGCTTTTACATATTTTTTTAAAAGCAGAAAACGTAAAATAAGATATTTAGATGCATTTATTATCGGGATAGCTCAGGCATTTGCCGTTTTACCCGGGATAAGCCGCTCAGGTGCAACAATTGCAACAGGTTTAATGTTAGGAAACGATAAAGAAGAAATTGCAAAATTTTCATTTCTAATGGTGCTAATTCCAATTTTAGGTGAAAATTTTCTTGATTTATTAAGCGGGTCATTTGCTAACGCCGGAGGATTAAGCATTTCGGCTATGTTAATAGGATTTCTATCCGCATTTATTAGTGGATTGATTGCCTGTAAACTTATGATAAAAATTGTAAAAAAAGGCAAACTAATCTGGTTTGCTCTTTATTGTGGAATTGTAGGTATAATTACAATTGCTGTACTTTAAATTAAGATATGCAAATATTTAATGGAAATAGTCTTGATTTTGAAAAAGGTATGCTTATTCCGATAAACAAACCATATGATTGGACATCTTTTGATGTTGTAAACAAAACTCGCTATCTTATTAAGAAGAAACTGAATATTAAGAAAATTAAAGTTGGACATACAGGAACCTTAGACCCATTAGCAACAGGAGTATTAATTGTTTGTACAGGTAAGGCAACAAAAATTATTAATGAACTACAAAACGACGATAAAGAATATATTGCTACAATAGAATTTGGCGCTACTACTCCTACACTTGATAGAGAAACTAAACCCGACAAACTTTACGAGTGGAAACATATTACAATTGAAAACATTGAAAAAGTATTAAACAAATTTGAGGGTGAAATTGAACAAATACCTCCAATATATAGTGCAATTAAAATTAATGGTAAAAGAGCATATAAAGAAGCCCGAAAGGGGAATATACCGGAAATTAAAGCCCGAAAAGTTAATATTTATAAAATTTCTATAAAAAATTTCACTTTGCCTGAACTAAACATTCATGTTCATTGTTCAAAAGGTACATATATTAGGTCGCTTGCCAGAGATATTGGCTTTGAGATGAATAGCGGAGCTTATTTAAAAGATTTAATAAGAATTAAATCTGGTAATTTTAGCTTAAATCAAACATTAGAATTAAAAGATTTTGAAAATATTTTAAATTTAATGTAACTTTTTTTAAAAAATAGTGTATATAAGAGCAGTTTAAAAAAAACATAAAATATCTATGAAATTATCCCAGTTTAAATACGATTTACCCGAAGATTTAATAGCATTACACCCGACACAGAACCGCGATGAATCAAGGTTGATGGTAGTAAACAGACAAACAGGAAAAATAGAACACAAAGTTTTTAAGGATATTATAAACTATTTTAGCGAAGACGATGTTCTAATCTTTAATAATACCAAAGTTTTTCCCGCTCGACTTTATGGCAATAAGGAAAAAACAGGCGCTAAGATAGAGGTATTTTTATTAAGAGAACTTAATAAAGAACAACGACTTTGGGATGTATTAGTAGATCCTGCTCGCAAGATTAGAATAGGAAATAAACTCTATTTTGGCGAAAATGATTTATTAGTTGCCGAAGTTATTGACAATACTACATCAAGAGGTAGAACACTACGATTTTTATCTGACGGTCCATACGACGAATTTAAAGAAACATTAAACCTATTAGGAGAAACTCCTATTCCTAAAAACATCATCAAAAGACCTGTAACCGAAAATGATAAAGACAGATACCAAACAATATTTGCAGCACACGAAGGGGCAGTAGCAGCACCAACAGCTGGATTACATTTTAGCAGAGAACTCTTAAAGCGATTCGAAATTGTTGGAACCCACTTTGCATATATTACATTACATGTAGGTCTAGGTAATTTTAGAAGCGTTGATGTAGAAGACTTAACAAAACATAAAGTTGATAGCGAACAAATATATATTACCGACGAAACAGTAAATATTGTAAATAGCGCAAAAGAAAATAAAAAAGAAGTTTGTGCTGTGGGGACAACAGTATTACGTACATTAGAGAGCTCTGTATCTACAAAAGGATTTCTTAAACCTTTCGAGGGATGGACTAATAAATTTATTTTCCCCCCATACGAAGTTCAAGTACCAACCCGTATGGTCTCAAACTTTCATTTGCCCTACAGCACCTTACTTATGATGGTTTCGGCATTTGGAGGATATGATACAATTATGGAGGCATACAATATAGCTGTAAAAGAAAAATATAGATTTGGAACCTACGGAGATGCAATGTTAATTTTATAATTATTTTGAACAAGATGGCGAACCTTCAGGAGTTCTAACTACATTACATAATCTATCACATACATGATTTGCAAAACCAACGCCTGCTTCAGGATACAAGTTATAGGCTAAATTAACTCCCATTTCGGTAAGCTGTTCAACCTCATCGTCATATTTGGCAGTAGCAGCTATCATACCTGTATATCCTATTTTCTTTAATTGATGTATCGTGTTTTTGTTTGAATAAAAATCTCCCATACATAACATAACTAAATAGACCTGTCCTTTTCGCAAGTGGTCAAAATCTACTTTTTCCCAGAAATCCATATCGGTAGCATCATCGTGAATAACATTTTTACCCTCTTTTAAATGTTTTTCAACTACCTCGGCATTATAATCAATAGCAATCACGTTTCGTCCATAATTTTTAACTAATTGATCGTAAGCGGCAGCACCAAAACGTCCCATTCCTGAAATAATTATTTGCGCATTACCAATATCGTATGGTTGATCGTATGATAAGCGTTTGTTTGTCTGAAAACGCATCAACAAATTACGAAACTTATACATTAATTGATAGGAATTGGAATTTAACGGAGCAGATATTATAAAGGATAAACTTAAGGCTATTGCAATTATAACTAACCAATCTGATGATATTATTCCAATAGCAGCTCCTGCACTCGCCACAATTAAACCAAATTCACTAAAATTTGCTAATGTTATAGTGCTTAACCACGCTGTACGCATTCTGAGTCGAAATCTTGTAAACACCAGAAAATAGATCGGAACTTTAACAACTAGTGCTGTAAGTACAATAAGTGCAGTAATTAGAATATCAACCGATATTGTTACTTGAAATCCAATATTCAAGAAAAAACCTATAAGCAATACATCTTTAAAACCCACCAGCTTATCCGACAACTCTGACGACTTAGGATTACCTGCTAATATCATTCCTGCCACCAAAGCTCCTAAGTCTGATTTTAAGCCGACAAAATTGAACAACTCACCACCAACAACTAAAGCAAGAAAAAACCCAAATAAAACTAACACCTCACCATGTCCGGCTTTTTTAAGTAAAAAAGAAACTACAGGTTTTAAGACTAACAAAACCAATGGAATACCAAGTGCATAAATATTAGGAATTTTTCCGGCTGCAAAAACCAAAAACAATACAGCAAACAAATCCTGCATAATTAAAACCCCTATAGAAATTTTACCATGTAAAGAAGTAGTTTCGCCTTCCTGTTCCAGTACTTTCATTGCAAATACAGTACTGCTAAAACTCATTGCAAAGGCAATCATTAGTGAAGTAATTACATCTAAATTGGCAAACAAACTTACACCTGTATAGCTTAAAATCATTACTCCAGCGAATATTGACAGGGTTGTTGCTATCATATGTACACTTGCTCCTCCCCAAATTTCAGGCTGCAGGAGAGTTTTAAATTAAGTTTTAAACCAATTGTAAACAGCAACAACGAAATACCAATATCAGAAATAGATTGCAACATTCCTCCTGGTTCTGCTCCTAAATATTTAAGCACAAAACCCGCAATTAAATAACCAATCAGAGGAGGCAATCCAATATTACGAACAAAAAAGCCAAGAATAAATGCAATAGAAATCCAAATCGGATCCATGTTAATTCCTTTTAAGTTACGACATTATTAAAATGCTATATTTAATAATTCAAACTACTAAATTAAAAAAATAAAGTAAATAATTCTAAAGCATTAATAAATGAAAAATAAATTTTCTGATTATTTAATTAGAATCTGAAATAAATAATGAAACAATATCCGGTTCATAACCCTTACCATACAAATAACGAAGCATTTTCTGTGAATATTCGTAATTAGATTCTGCTTTGATTTTTTTATTTGCAATTAGCTTTTTAATAACATTTTCGTATTCCTCTTTTGAAATAATTGAAATAGCATCTTCGATAATTTCCTCCGAAATTCCTTTTTTTTGTAATGCCAATCTAAGACGTATTTTACCCCACATATTAAATTTAAATTTATCTAACACAAAAGCCTTTGCAAATCTTATGTCGTTAATGAAATTATCAACTATTAGAGAATCTATTATTTCATCATGAAGATTAATATCAATTTTAGCCTGAAACATTTTCTGCCTTACATCATATTCGCATTTTTCGCTACGCGAGCAATAAAATTGCATACGAATTAATGCTTTTTCAAAATCATCACTCATAACTCAATCCAGTTCAATTTCAACTAAAAAGCCGTTGTGCTTTCTTACATTTAAAACCCCACCATTCGACAAAATTAAATATTGCCCTTTTATTCCTTCAAGTATTCCGGAAAACTCATTTTTGTTGTCAAGATTAATCTGTGAATAATCTGAAAGCGAATTTTTATACGGATAAATTATTTCAGTAATAAAGTTATCAACTGTAATATATTGTTTTAATTCATTCGATATATATTGTGAGATGTTTCTTTTCTCATTTTTTAAATCTAATTGGTGTGAACTTGATTTTAGCATATTTCTCCAATTTGTTTTATCCGAAATTTTAGATTTTAATTCTACTTCAATTAATCCGGCTAAATATCTGTTTGGAGTTTTGGCAAGCTTAATAACACTAATGGCTCCTTGGTCTATCCAACGAGTTGGCACTTGATTGTATCGCGTAACTCCCACTTTCAAATTTCCTGTAATAGCGAGATATACAAAATGATCAATCAAGATATTTTCTTTTGCCCATTCCATATCGCGACTAATCCCCAAATGCGATTGGTCTTTTTCGGGATGTATAATTCCAACATCTGTTTGTGGTAAACTTGTAAAACAAGAATAACAATAGCCTTGATGAAAAGACTTATTAGTTTCGGCACCACAATTAATGCAGTTTATTTTTTCTAAGTATCTTATTTGTACTTGTTTACCTATAAAACTATTAAGAAGTACTTCTTCATTTTTGTCTTTTCTTAAATAATAGCGTACAGGTTTATCATAAACAGTACGCATTCGTAATAGATTTGTTTGAAATTTCATGTGTTTATATTTTTACTTTATTGGGCACATAGAATCGCAAAAGCAAAATAATCATTTCGGTTAGCATGCTAATAATTATTTTGCTTATGCATATTTCATGCAACTAAATTAAAAAGAAAAATCTTCAAGTCCGTATAATTTATCATTATTATGTTTATCGGGTTGCCAAGTCCTTACATATATCGTAGGATTTGAAACCTCATTTAGGTCAATCATTAGAAATAAATATCCTTGATCGGAATAGCGACTGCTATAATAATTTTGCTTTATCTGAATACCGTAAATCATATCATTACCATTAACTTTTCTAACTTCATTGTCTTCTAGTTGGATATTAACAAACGCATTTGCTTCAAATATTTCTTTTAAATGGCTCACATATTCCGACTTTGTATATCGCTGATATTCTATTTGATATTCATCAAGACCACGATAAAAAGCATCTCCGGTTTTTGGTTCGGC
>JAQVOJ010000092.1 GCA_028702675.1 Bacteroidales bacterium | reverse complement strand
ATAATATAAATGCTGATGCGATATTTATATAGTAAAAATATGGAGCAAGAACTCCTGTCATATTTTGGGTTTGAATATTGATTTCGAAATACTTCGAAATAATGAACAATATTAGATACAAGAAAAAATACACCACTAAGCTCTTTAATGGCTTATTTAAATAAGAAAGCATAACAATAGAAGAAATCAGGTAATATTCGCAGCCTACGCGACCATACACCCAACTAATTGCTAGAAGACCTAAAGGAATAGCTGAAAATGTGAAATAAGTAGCAATATTATGCTTTCCTATAAAGTTAAGTACTAAAGCGACTAACGAAGAAAGGGTTAAAACAAAATCGAAAAATGCAAGATATGGTTGATTGATAGCTAAAAGGAAAATTGTATAAGCAAGAGAAATACAAATTACACATAAATTATATAAGTTTATTAACCTAATCTCTTTCTTTAACTGAAAGTCGTATTCCGGTTTAATGCCGAGTAAGGCTATTTTTTTAAATGCTTTTATAATCATATTAATAAGTATAATATTATACTTTGTAAAAAGTAAAACTATTTCAAATATATAAAAATATATTTTTAAAATATGATTATGTTTTTGATATTTTTTTCAATAATTGGCAATCGATTTATCTGTTATTACTAATTCTAAGTTCACTTAAGTTTAATATTAAGTCTTTATTAACAATCAAATTTTTCTTATTCTGAAAACTATTTATATTTTTACTCAGCAATAATTCAAATTAAATAATATGAAAAATTTAAAAATTACTTTAAGCTTAATTATCAGTTTACTATTGGTAATGCCTTTATTAGCTCAAGATGATAGCGAGAACGCAGAAGACATTGGTTTTTCGTTTACGGTTGAGAAACAAGTAAAAACAGCACCTGTACGTAATCAATACAGATCGGGGACATGTTGGAGTTTTAGTGCCAACTCTTTTCTTGAAGCTGAATTACTACGGATGGGAAAAGAAGAAGTTGATTTGAGTGATATGTGGCCAGTACGTCATTCATATTACGACAAAGCAATAAAGTATGTACGTATGCATGGCGCAATAAACTTTACATCAGGTGGGGCTTTTCATGATGTTTTTAATGTTTATAAAAAATACGGTATTGTACCTGAAGAAGAATATCCTGGACTTAAATACGGAGAAGATAAGCATGTACATGGTGAACTTGACAATGTATTAAAATCGTTTGTTGACGCCGTTAAAGAAAATAAAAACAAGAAATTATCAACTGCATGGAAAGAAGCTTTGAACGGTCTTTTAGATGCTTATTTAGGAGTAAGACCTAAAGAATTTAGATATGAAGGCAAAAATTTTACTCCCAAATCTTTTGCTGATCATTTAGGTTTAAATTTTGACGATTATGTTGGAATTACATCCTATACTCATCATCCATTTTACGAAGAATTTGTTTTAGAGATACCTGACAATTGGGCATGGGGTAAATCTTTTAATGTAAGTATGGAAGAAATGATGGATATAATTGATTATGCTTTATCAAATGATTACCCTGTATGCTGGGGTGCCGATGTTAGCGAAAAGGGATTTAGTTGGACAAATGGAGTTGCAATTGTTCCCGAAACCGATCGTCCTAATTTAGACGGATTAGAGCAAGCACGTTGGGAAAAAATGAGTGCAAGAGAAAAAGATAAACTTTTATATTCTTTCGAAAAACCAGTACCGGAAAAGGTAATCACTCAAGAAATGCGTCAAGAAGCTTTTGATAATTACGAAACTACAGACGACCACGGAATGGTAATTGTTGGTATTGCAAAAGATCAATTTAATGCAACCTATTATTTGGTGCAAAACAGTTGGGATACAAATAATGTTTATGATGGATTTTTCTATGCTTCAAAAGCATTTGTAAAATACAAAACAATGAATATTATTGTTCATAAGGATGCTTTACCAAAATCAGTCAGAAAGAAAATGAATTAAGCAAAATATATCATATCTTTGCAAGCAGTTTTATTGAATTAATGAAACTGCTTTTTTTTATAAACATAATCAAACAAGTTTGCAAGTTTTATGTTTTACCTATAAAGGCTTAATTATTAAATTATTATACTATGAATGCATTAATTATATATGCTAATTATAAACCACACAGTTTTAATTTTGCTGTAAAAGACTTACTAGCTGAAACATTTCATAAGCAAGGTTCAAGCGTTGTAGTTCGAGATTTATATGATATTAAATTCAACCCTGTTCTTACTCGTGAAGATCTTGAATCTATCGATCATTCTGTATATCCACCCGATATTATGGAAGAGCAAAAATTTATTGAATGGGCAGATATTATTTGCTTTGCTTATCCTATATGGTGGTCGGGAATGCCTGCAATTCTCAAAGGTTATATAGAAAGAGTTTTTCTTGAGGGCTTCGCATTCAAATTTGTAGATGGGAAACCGGTACCAAAACTAACTAACAAAAAAGCAATGTTGTTTAATACTACCGGCTCTAAACTATTTTTTGAGAATAAAGAACAACACAGTGCTTTAAATTTAATAACCGAAAAGAGTATTTTAGGTTATTGCGGAATAGAGGTTGTTGAGCATAAATACTACCCTAGTGTATCTAAGGTAAGTAAAGAAGAACGCAAAAAGTATCTTAAAGAAATTGAAAATATAGTTTTAAATTTTTTGAAATAACATTAAATTGTTGATAATTATTAGGATTTGTACTTACACTGTTTTGTGAAAGATTAGCATATTTGTAATATGAAGTTTTCGTTTAAAACCATATGGCAACCCTTATACCTTTTAATTAGGAACAAATATTTGTTTACCATTATATTTTTTATAGTTTGGGTTGTATTTTTTGATACTTACAACTTAATAGACCGTTCTCATAACTTAAAGGAATTAAGAGAATTACGCAAAGACAAGCAGTTTTTTACTGAGGAATTAGATATGTATCAACAACAATTATCGGAATTATTTTCTACACGTGAGCAATTAGAAAAATTTGCACGCGAGCAATATCTAATGAAAAAAGATAATGAGGATATTTTTGTAATTATAGAAACAGAGAATTAGTTCCATGCTGGATCTTCGGGGAAGTTTTTCCAGATATTATACCTTGATTCGACAAAACCCAGTGAGCGTTTCCACATTGTACTGTGCTCACTAATAATAAAATCTTCGTTAACATCTGCCACGAGCCATGAATTTTCAGATAACTCATCTTTAAGTTGACCGTTTTCCCATCCTGAGTATCCAATAAAAAACCTTATTTTATTAGGGTCGAGTAATCCATTTTTCGCTAAGTTTAAAACATCTTCGTAATCTCCACCAACATATAAATTACCTTTTACTTTCTGACTATTTGTAATAAAGTCTCCGTAGTTGTGAATAAAATGCAACACGTCGTGCTCAACAGGTCCGCCAATAAACAAGTCAAAATCCATTCCATCAAAATCTTCCATGACGTCTCCAACTTTCATTCCTGAATAATTATTTAGAATAAAGCCTGCATGTGAATTATCAATTTCATCAGTAAGAAGAACAACACTTCTACTAAAGATATAATCAGGCAATAATGGTTCAGCAATCAGTACTTTACCTTTCTCAGGTAGTACATTATTTGTCTTAATTTTTAACCATTCAATATTTAAGTCCATCAATTAAAATTTAATTCGCTACAAAGTTCTGAAAAAATCTGATACTAAACTAAACTAAATAAAAATTCTTCCTATTATTTTAAAACTCACTTATCAGATAATTCATAATAAAAATAGAATAATCTAAAATTAATGCAACAAATTACAAAAAATTTAGTTTACTTTGTACCAGAAAATAAAAAATTATATTTTCTCTTTTTCATGGTTGATTGGGGTTAGTACAAAAGAGGTTCGCAACACTAAAATTGCGACCTCTTTTTATTTATAAGGGTTTGATTTCTTTTAATCTTTCAATTAAATATTGATAATACTTTTCTGATATTTTACTTCTAGATTTTTCTACTAAGTTTTTAAGCTTATTATACTCTTTTTCTGATATTGATTTATCTTTAAAAAACTCTTCAAACATTTTATTGTAAACGTCTTCGGTGTTTTTACTTTCGCTTATCATTTTGCTTCTGTCGCTAATAAGATTGTAAATAAACAAGGACTCTGTATAGTTTATTTTATGTTGCATTGCCAATTTATCAATTTCGTTTCGTGTCTTTTTCATGCAAGAGATTACATTATCGTAATCAATATTTCCGTTTTCAAAATCTTCAGAAATTTTATAAACTTTCACTACATAATTTCTGATTAAATGTTTACGTTTTAAAAAGAAAAGATATCCAACTATTGAGGATAGTATTAGGAATAGAATAGCTACCGAGGCTTCAGAAAAAATACCGGATTCGTAAAAAAACTCGTATGTTTGAGCAAAGAAATTTGAACCACGCATTTCGCCTTGATTATTAGCACTAAAAATAACATCAGAAATATTAGATTCACTAAATCCTGATTCGGGATTAAGAGCGTTAATATGTAATATAAATTTATTTGTAAAGTCGTTATATTCATCAGGGTTGATTGATTTACGAATAGTACTCCATTGTCCAAGCATATAGCCTTTCCCAATATCTTTACAAATAATATTATTAATCCTGATGAAAGAATATAAAAGTTTTTGCACATATTCGTATTTAATTTCATCCGGCTGATTTTCAAATTTTCTTTTTAGATAGAGGAGAAACTCCACCGAATCGGGACAAACTTCGTACACGCCATTAGGGCTTAATCTACGATAGTGTTCATCATTAAATTTAATTACACTGCCAGGTCCTGTTTTTGTAGTTGTAATAAGATAAAAGTTTTTAGGGATTTTTATTGGCACATCATACCCCTCTATATATTGGTCATAATTTGAGTTTTCGAGTTCGTTCCATATTTCAGCACCAAAGAATGTATTTGGATAAATAAGATCAATGTCATCTATTATTAGCACAAAGTTATGTCCGGGGTCTGCATGAGCTTCTTCGAAAAACTTCAATAATTTTCCTTTGTAAAACACACCATTATCGGTATAGCCTATCCATTGTTTATGATATTCTACTTCAAGTCGGGGAACACAATACAAAGTAATAATATGATCATCGTCAACAGCAAAAAATTTAGCAAGTCTATTTAGCAATGACGACCTCCCACTGCCAGTAACTCCGAGAACCAACATTCTTTTATTTGATTGCAAAAAATTAACAGCATTTTCAAATTTTTTATACTCCATAGTAAGAGGGAAAGGGTCAGCAATAAGCTCAAAAGCATCAATATCACTAAAAGACGAATCTTTTTGAATACTCATAAACAAGCTGTCGAGTTCTGGTCTTTTATCTTCGAGATAATAAAAAGTTTCTTTTCTAATTAGCTTATCTAAATCTGTCCAAAGTGGATCGAAAGAGTTTTTCGATAATCTAATTCCACCTAATAATAATAAAATAATAAGTGGAATAAGGATTAAGAGAAATATTGTTATACGCTTCATATCACTATTAATGCTTTATTAATTCGAGACCGTAGTTTTTATTTTTGTACGTAGCCGGTATTCCTTTGCTCATCCATACAGGGATATAATCATCTTTAAGATAATAATCAAAAAACTGCTGCATTCTAATGCTTAAATCTTTACAATTAGCTCTTTGCTTCAAATTGTGTTCATCGCCATTGTAGCTTAATAGCCAAACAGGTTTCTCAAGTCTTCGTAAAGCCAGAAAGAATTCTAAGCCTTGTTGCCATGGCACAGCACCATCATTGTCGTTATGCATTATTAAAAGAGGAGTATTCACTTTATTAGCATAGAAAACGGGAGAATTTTCGATATAAGCATTTAAGTTATCCCACATCGATTCCCCTATTCTACTTTGCCCGTCTTCGTATTGCATCATACGGCTTTTTCCTGACGACCATCTAATACCTCCATATGCGCTAGTCATATTGCTAACAGGAGCTCCTGCCATAGCACATGCAAACAAATCTGTTTGAGTAATAATGTAAGCCACTTGATAACCTCCCCAACTTTGGCCTTGCAAACCTATTTTGTTTTTGTCGATAAACCCTTTTTCTACTAAGCTTAATGTGCCACTAACAACAGCCTCAACAGCTGACTTGCCGGGTTTGCCAATTTTGTAGGGAATATCAGGAATAAATATTATATAACCATTGCTTGTGTAATATGGAAAATTAATAACAGATCTGCTCGGGCGTGGCGAATAATGTGCATGCAACTGATCGGAATATCTCTCATAAAAATAAACAATCATTGGATATTTATTATTAGGATCAAAATTATCGGGAGTGTAAAGCAATCCACTTAGGCTATCGCCGCTTGCCGATGTCCATGAATAAAGCTTTACATTGCCCCAATAATAATCCTTATTTTGATCTCCTGCATTAGTAATTTTTGTTGAATTATTTAAACGCAAATTATTTGAATAATATACATCGGGATAATTTTTATAATCTGATTTTCTGAAAATATAATTATCGCTTTCTTCAGCTTTGCTTAAACCTGTTATACTTTTGTTTTCGTAAATTATTGAATTCAATCCTGAATCATAATCAAAAAAAGAATATCCTGAAGCTTTAGTAATATTATCAAACACCGACAAAACTATACCTTCATTTATATTTATATACTCTTGTTCTTTATCTAATTTTACGTATCTGTATGTTTTATTCTGATTTCGTCCATAAGTAATATTAACGATATTGCTAGTATTTTTTAAATCAATTTCCCAAATATCATATTTATCATAAATTAGTACTGATTGTGAATTATAAGTAAACCCTCCTATTCCATAAGGTCCGGGTAAGCCAGGATTATCATAATCTTGGTTGAAAAAGGCAATTTCTGAACTATTAATAATCTCGTACCATTGATTATCCTTATTATTTAAGGAGTACCATGTGCTATCTTTGGGGTTATAATAAACAAATTTTTCCATATCGAGTGAACTATACAGATATGGATAACATTTTTCACAAATTAGATTTCGTTTACCGGAACTTAAATCAACAATAAAATAGTCTCGATAATTACTAGACTCCCAAGAAATAAGTTTATTGTAGGGTCTTGTAGTGTATCCTAAAGCTGTTTGTGGATTACCCTTAAAACCTGTATGGAGTGTTTCCATAGAACTATCAGCAAGTTGCACCCAGAAATTATTGTTGATATGGTACACAGCTGTATAAGAACGTTTTTGTTCTTTTTCAAGGTTTTTCAATTGGTCTGATTGCAATAAATCGTCTGTATAACTCCAAACGTCGAGTACAGCAATTTCGTCTTCGGGAATAGTGTCGGGCTGTTCTTTGGGTAGTTTTGGGGATGTTCCAAAAAACAAATATTTATCGTTATCAGCAAACCAAATTTTAGCATGTTCTGAACAAACCCAATTTTGTGGAATCGCTTTGGTTATTGAGTCTGTAATCTCGAATTTACTGAGCTTAGGTAGATCAAAATAAAACAATTGATAATGTTTATTCTTACAAGTATCTGCCGAATGAATAAATGCAAGCTTATCTCCTTTTTTGTTTAAACTTATATTTTTGATTTCACCGGCAGTTTTAAGTAGTGTAGTATAGCTTAAATTATTACCATTCATCCACACTAATTCCACAGAATCTAATTGATTTTTGTAATGTGTGGTATAAATCAATGAAGGATTTTCTTCTGCCCAAACATATTCATCACAATATAAAACTTCTGATATATTACCCGATAATGTATTATGAATAACCAACTTACCCCCTTTGTATTCAATTTTAGGTGTAGTATCTTTTGCATTTGTACTATCAATATCAGATTTGTCTGTTGTATCTTTTACCGGTTTTTCAGGATAATGATTATAAGCAATCCACCCCGAAAACTTTTTAGGGCATTTATAAGATTTAACAGAAGGGATTTTACTAAGCTTATTAGTTTTAGGAAACCATATATACAAACTATCTTCGGGATAATCTTTTTCTTTGATATTAGCTATTTTGCATTTTCGGATTGTATCGTATTCGGGCACAACTTTAAACGCGAAAAAATCTGCTTTATAATCCCACACTAAGTTTTCGCCTCTATCTACTTCAATTTTTGTAAAATCCTGAACATCAAGTATTACAAGTTTTGAATCTCCAATCTGTGGTGATTTTGAATATGAAATATAGTTAGAATTTGGATGAATCTTTACTGCTTTAATATCCGACCATGTATCATATACAGAATGTTTTAAAGCTTGTTTGCTTTGTGAAAATGATAATAAGTGTGTAAACAATAAAAAAGCGATAAATGTGTAAAAAAATTTATTCATAAATGTGTAAAAAAATTGAAAGAAGTAAATTTAGAAAAAATATATTGATAATTAACAATGTTATACTTCTATTCATTTCAATAATCAATTATTATTATTTTATGTAAACTTTCAACTTTTAGATATGAGAGAGGTTTTCTGTTTGTTTGCAAAACACTTAACTCATGAGTAAAAATAAAAAGCCATCTATTTTGTTTTAGATGGCTTTTTATCAATTAAAATAATAGTTGATTATCTTTTGATAATAAACTTCTGTGTACGTTTAAATTTATCATTTTCGATAGTAATGTAATAAGAACCAGCCGCAACATCTAAATCAATAGTTTCGGTAAATTTACCTTTTACATTTACTTTGTTAGTGATAATTGCACGTCCTTCTACATCAGATATAGTATAAGTAAACTCATCAGAGTAGTTTATTAAACTCAAGTTAATAATACCGTCAGAAGGATTTGGGTACAGATTAAGATTAGTTATCCCATTTTCAGCATCGATACCACTCCAGATACTTACTGTTACTTCCCATTCGTTAGAAGTTACTTCATCTTCGGCAGTTACAAGGTAAGTTATCGGCATTGAGAAATCATTTTCTGTTTCGCCGCTAACTTGTGGTGTTCCAGCTATACTTGCATTAGCACCATCGCTTAAAGTAAATTCGGCAACTAAACTTGTAAGGTCTGTACCTTCGTTAACCCATACAAATACTGTTTTTTCGACAGGATCAATAGTGGCAGGTTGATAATCAACTCCTGCACCAAAAGTATAAGTTAAAATATCAGCTTCGTCATTAAGTACTTCTTCTGAAACTGTTACCGTCCAATCTAGAGTAGTTGTACCATCCTCGGCAGTAACAACATATACTACATCATTAGTAAAATCGTTAGAAGTAATACCACTTTCTTGTACTGTGCCACCTATAGTTGCAGTAGCTCCTTCGCTCAGTGTAAATGTAGCAATTAAGTCAGAAAGATTAGTGCCAATTGCAACTTCAACAGTTACAGTTTGATTTTCCGCATCAATTATGGCAGGAGCAGTTTGTTCAGCAAAACTATATTCAATAATATCAGCTTCAGTATTTGGAGGAGTTGGCAATACATTAACAGAAAAGTCCATTACCGAACCCCAGCTATAAGTAGCACAAGGATCGAGAGGCAAACTTCCGCTTTCACGTTGCATTACCCGCATTCTGGTAACTCCAAGCTCAGCATCAGCAGGTACTTCAAAATCAAAATTTACCGGGGCATTCCATGGAGCTGATCCAGGAACACCTGAAGATGTACCAATACTCTCTTCGGTATCGTAGGTGTAATTCTGATCCCAGTCAATCCACACTTGTCCTGCACCGGAATAGTTTCCGGTACTACATGAACCGAATAATACAGCAAGTGAATATGTTTGACCCTGATAAACGTCAACAGAATACTGTGTCAGGGTTTGTACATAAGTAACACCAGGACATCCGGTATAACTTATTTCAGTATCATTTTCACCTGTGATATCAACTTGTTCTACATTTGAATCTGATGTATATGAAGGACCTGCGTTACAATATGGATCTGATGTGATAAATGCATAAGGTCCTCCAATATAGCTCAAATCACCTGCACCACAATCTGATTGAATATAAACATCGTATGATGTAGTATTATTAAGACCTGTGATATCCCAGAAAGTATCACCAGTTATCGTATTACTAACAACTTCTTCTCCATTAAATGGAGTAAATCCTTGTAATCCTACTTCAATATTCCATGTATTAGCTGAACCTACGGGAGTCCATGATACTGTTGTAGATTCAAAACTAATATTCGTAATTATAACATCTGTAGGTTCAATACAAGTTGGGATAGTTGAAAACGTAGAGCTTGGGCTTACCCAATCAGATTCGCCAAGAGCATCACAATCAGCCATAATGTAAACTTCGTATTCGGTATCAGGGTCTAAACCTGTTAAGATAAATGGATTATCAGTAACACCATATTCTTGCACTACCTCTTCTCCATTTCCGGGAGTAAATCCGGGTAGCCCTACTTCTATATTCCATGTATCCTGATAATAAATAGATGACCATGCAACTGTAGCTCCATATTCACCAATATCACTTACAATAATATCCCATACATCAGGGCAAGGATTAAGTGTATTTAAATCAACAGGCCCAACCCAGTTAGAATAACCTAAAGCTCCACAATCAGCCATAATGTAAACATCATATTCTGTTTCGGGTGTGAGTCCAGTAATTATATAAGGATTATCTTGTACTCCACTGAATAAGAATTCTTCGTTACCTGTTCCTGGAGTAAATCCGTCAAGTCCGACTTCAATATCCCATGTATCTTGAGCAGAAGAATGTTCCCAACTTAATACTCCACCATCGTAAATTATATCATTAATTGTAATGTTCCAAGCATCAGGACAAGGAACTGTAGTGCTAAACACAAAAGGACCTTCCCAATTAGATGTTCCATCAACTACGCCACAATTTGCCTGAATGTAGAAATCGTATTGAGTATCAGTATTTAAACCAGATATAGTAAACGGATTTTCTGTAACAATAATCTCAGTACCTTCACCGGAAATAAAACCGTGTAATCCATACAACACATTCCATTCTGTTTCTATTCCACCACTCACAATATTAATAGTGATAGTTTCATGAGTTGCATCAACCAACTCGGCATCAACGACGTCAGGGCAAGCTACATCTGTAGTAAAATCAACAGGACCTGTTAATGAACTCAAATCTCCACCACCACAGTCGGCTTGAACATATACTTGGTAATCAGTTTCAGGATCAAGTCCAGTAATATTAAAACTCATATCATTTGCTATCTCAGTACTTCCTTCGGTTTCAGGATTAAAACCATTTGGTCCGTAAATAACATTCCATGTTGTTTCTGTACCATTTGAGTTCCATGAAACTAAAGCTGTATGCCCGGTAATATTTTCTACAATAATATTAGCGGGGAACAAGCACGTAGGTATGTCATTAAATAAGAAGCGAGTATTTGGATAATTATTCTGTAGAGTTCCTGTAACTGTAAGATTATACGGATCAGGATTAGTGCCGTCTGAATAATACCTAATACTTACGTTTGAGCTTGCATCTGTTACAAAAAATTCATCTGAACCACTAGAATAGCTGGGGCTGTTTTCTTCAACAGCAATTATTAAATTTCCGTCTGTATCAGGATTATAAATAAATGGTTGATCTAAAGTAAACTCAATCCAACCTGTACCACTTACATATTGCAAACCTGATTGTCCGTTAAACACTTCGGTAAATTCAGAAATATCAACCCAATCTGTAAGAGCAGTATTTGCTGTTGTACCCATATATATAATCCAATCCTCATTGTCAGGATCATTAGAAGAGGACCATGAGTAGTTATACCATATTTTTTCTATCCATTGGTTTTCGCCTGGGCTATTAAAATCTTCGGCATAGTATATACTTTGCGAATACGAATATCC
>JAQVOJ010000091.1 GCA_028702675.1 Bacteroidales bacterium | reverse complement strand
ATTTACATAATCTTTCATAAGGATTGTTTATTATGTTAATAATCTGTGTTACAAAGCATTAAGATAATAACAATCCTTATATTTTACAAATTATTTTGGACTTTTTTATATCGAACTCAGGTTATTAGCCAAATTTTGAGAAAGCTTACAATTATCTTTGTGCATCTGCTTCGTTGCAAAACTCTTGAAATATAAGGATATATCTGCAAGTTTCGACGCCTACCAGCTACACAAAGCTAATCGTATGAATAATGCGGGTTAAGCTCGTTAATCAGTGCTGTCTTGTAATGATTTGAAGCCTTTGCCTAAAATTTCGTGAGTATTCATTACAGATATAAATGCATCAGGGTCAATATCTTTTATGTAGTCTTTAATAATACTAAGTTCACGACGATTAACAACAGTGTAAATCAATGACTTTTCATTTTTTGCATACATCCCTTTTCCATTGATGTAAGTACCGCCACGTTTTAGTTTATCAATAATTTTGTCTCTAATCATTTCATGCTTATCTGATATTATTATCATGCTTTTTTCGTAATTAATACCTTCGAGTACTAAATCAACAACTTTGCCTGTGATGTAAATTACAATCCATGAATATAATGGTATAGTCCAGTCTTTAAATGCTATTAAACTAATAAGAACAATTACAGAATCAACATATATTAATAATTGCCCGAGTGGTAGTTTTGTGTATTTTCCAATAACCATAGCAATAATATCAGAACCTCCTGATGTTGCTTTAGATTTAAACACAAGCCCTAGCCCTAAACCAACAAGAACACCCCCAAAGATGGCAGAAAGTAAAGCTTCATTTTCAACTAGAGGAACATTTCCTTGAAAATAAGTAAGTAAATCAACAAATAAAGCAAGCGAAATAAAACCTAATACGGTTTTCCAACCAAATCTTGGACCTAATATCTTTATTCCGATAATAGTAAGTGGAATATCAATGCTTAGGGCTGTTAGACCAGTAGGGAATCCTAGTAAATGGTGCAAAACAATAGCAATCCCATAAACACCGCCAGGAGCAAACCTGTATGGTGAAATAAAATACACAAAACCAACAGCCATAATAAATGTGCCGGATAGAATTAATAGTATTGCCCGAAACCATTTGGCTGATAGAAACTTTTCTTTAGTTACAATAGACATCTCTTTAATAATTATAATTCTTGAATTTTTTTAGCCTGCAAAAGTATAGCTTTAAAACAAGACAACAATAATTATTAAGTTAAATTTAACAATTGCTTCTAAACTTGCTTACTTTAAATATGCTATTTCATTTTTGCAATGAACTTGCGAATAGATTCTTCTGGTCCTTTTCGAATAAATTGCGACAATATAAATTCTGTAGAAATAGGTGGGTACTCCAGTTCAAGGTAGTATTTAATTAGTGTATAATCTTGTTTAGGTATAAACTCCCAAATTACAATATAATAATCTACTCTATCGTATCCGTCAACCTTTGGCAATTTATCAGGAAGGCTTTTGCTGTAAATGTGTACGCTACCATCATTTTTATAATTAAGATACACTCCAAATATAGCATCTTTTTTACCTAAAGGAAAAGGTGGTTGATTTATGGTGTAATAAAAAAGTGAATCATTACCATATTTTTTTATCATTTTAGTTTCTGTTGTGTACGAAACCCATTGATTGTAATTTTCAACGTCATTAATATTATCTAAAAGCTGATCTATAGTATGATTTGTTTTTGCAATAATTTTTACAAAAAACATCTTTTTTTTGTTATCCCTTAAGTATTCAATATTAATATTGTCTTGTGTCGTATATGACTTCCACGTTTGTGAGTTTACAGTGAGTGTTACAAGAATGATTATTATTGTAATAAAATATTTAATCATATTTAAATGAGTTAATGTCATATTCTACTTCGATTTTAAAACTACTGATTAATTGTTTAATAATTGTATTATTAGCATTAAAATTCCAATCATTAATTTTTGCGATAGGCAAAATGTTTAATGAAGTTCCGGTAAGAAAAGCTGCTTCAAATTTATTTATGTGTTTGTAATAAACTTTAGATTCTTTATAATTTAGTTTATCGTTTTTTGAAATAATGTTTAGCAAAACTTTTCGGGTAATACCCTGTAGCAATAGGTTAGAAGGTGGTGAAATTATTGTATTATTTTTTATAAATAGGATATTGCTTCTGCTACCTTCAGTAATTTGGTTTTCGTCGTTTAGCAGTAGTACTTCAAAACTATTGGTTTTGGATTTTATCTCATTGGCATTATTTCTAATATTAGTTTGCCATGTTTTAAGCTGAGGTGTTTTACGTTCTGCTTTCATATAGTTTAGAGTAACACCTTTATCGTATTGATCTGGAGTAGGATAATAGTGGGGTACAAAATGCAGAACTGTTTGAATTGTTTCGTTGTTACTAAAAATTTCAATTTTGACATTTCCTTTTGTAGTGTTGGTAATCTCTATTAATTTTTTTATTTGTTGCTTTAAACTAGAAATTTCTATTCCGAAATTAAAGAATTTATTCAACGCTTTAGTTAAATTATCAAAATGTAAATAAAAGAATAGAGGCTTTTTATCAATTATCCGAATTACATCATAAACAATAAGAGTATTTGGTTTAAGACAAGGTGTTTTGGTACATATCTCATTATTAATAAGATAGATGGTATTTTGTAAGTCCATTTTAAAGCTTTTTCACAGTTTCGATTAGCAGGTCTGTGAGTTTACTAATGTTTTGGTTAAAGATTCTCATTACTTCGTTAATACTTACAGGTTTTTCGTCGGTTTTCCAGCAATCGTAATCTGTGGAAAGAGCAATCAGAGCGTAAGGAATACCTGCTTCGTTAGCTAAAATGGTTTCGGGTGCGGTTGTCATGTTAATGATATCAGCTCCCCATAATCTAAACATGTGTGATTCTGCACGTGTGCTAAATCTGGGACCTTCTATGCTGATAACAGTACCTTTTTTATGAATTTTTATGCCAATATTGTTAGCAGTGTTCAAAATGATATTTCGCAATTCTTCGTTGTATGGGTCTGCCATTGGAGTATGCTGCATATTGTTAGGAGCAAACTGTTCGTAAAAACTCACTTTTCTATGTCGAGTAAAGTCAATGAATTGGTCAGGTAACACTAAATCACCTCTACCAATATCTTCTTTAAGACTACCACATGCAGATGTCGCAATTATAGCTTTACAGCCTATTTCTTTGAGTGCCGAAATATTTGCTCTATTGTTTACATTGCTTGGTGTAATTGTGTGCTCTTCACCGTGTCGCCTTATTAAAACACATTCGATATTGCTAATTTTGCCAATGCTTAATAAAGAAGATGGTTCTCCAAATTCTGTATTAAAACTTATTTCACGTTCTAAGTTAAATATTCCGGTTTTTTCTAAACCTGTTCCTCCAATTATTCCAATCATTCTGTTATAGTATCTGTTTGCAATTTATGATTTTCAAGTCTAAGTAGGATGTCAGGGTTTTTAGGGAAGTGTTTATGCCCAAATTTCAAGACATTGTATGCACTGTCGGCGAAATATATTGAATCGGTTTTAATTAAATAGTCATAATACATATTAAAGCCTTGTGGCATTAGATGTTCGGTATTGCTGTCTTTTGTTAATGTTTTTGTTCTAAGAGCTTCGAATACTTCTTTAAACACTTCATTTGCATTATAAGCATCATTATTATACATGTCCATTACACCTTTCATAAATAGGATATGATGGTTGTCAATAATTTTAAGAAATTTACGATAATATGATAAGGCTTTAGTATATCTTTCTTCGGCTATATATTGTTCGCAAATAGGGAGACCTGAGTACACAATTTCTTTAAGTAAATGGTCGTTATTTGGAAAAAATTCACCTACACGTCTGTCTCGTTTTTTTGCATAATCTGCATTGCGAAGAGCATCGTCGTAAGCATTTTTATGTTCTTTATTATCGAGAAGTATTTGAGGGTCTTTAATACTTAATAAATATATTTGATGCTTGCTGATTGCAAGATAAAGATATACTTCGGGGTCTTTTTTGTATTTTGATTTCATCAGCATTCTGTCGGCTTTAAAAGCACAATCTAAGTAATGCCCCTCTTCGTAATAATTTGACAACTTATCGTGGTATCCGCCTTCAACCACTTGTGCCGACAGTGGGTTAAACATATTAAAATAAATCCCTGTAATCATAGGGATTAAAACGATAATAAATAATTTCCGTAACATATAATTAAAATTTGGATGTGAAAATAATGCATTTAGATTATAAATTCAATAGTTTTGAATTTAATTTATACAATAAATATACCATATAAAAATAATTAGTCAAGGCTTGGTGTATAGTCGTTTGAAAGAACTTTAAATTCGATTCGTCTGTTCATTTGATTTGCAATCTCTTGTTTTTCTTTATCCAAATCCAATATATAATCTTCGTCTAAAACGGTATTCTTTTCTAACCATGGGTACTCGTCATATTTTTTTGTAATAATTTTTGGTTTACTTTCGCCGTAGCCTTTGCCAACTAGTCGTCCACCTGGAATACCTTTTTGTTCAAGGTAATCAACAACAGATTTTATCCTTTTTTCGCTAAGTTCAATATTATCTTGTTCGGTTCCAATCATATCAGTATGGGCTGAGAGTTCTATAATCAAATGAGGGTTGTCTCTTAAAAGTTGAATCAACTCATTAAGGTTAATCATAGATTGCTCTGTTAAATCCCATTTTGCAAATTCAAATTCAATATTTTGAATTTCAAATGTTTTGTTTGTTGTTTCTAAAAATACTTCTTCTTCAAAAATGTAGTCGAAATCAAGAGTATCGGTTGTTAATCTTCCTTTTCCATTAAAGTATCCCGATTTATACACAGCGTAAACATAATCAGTATTGCTCTTAAGTTTAAAATTGAATGAGCCTTCGTCTTCAATAAATACTGTATCGTAAAACATTGTGCCGTCGCTTCCGTAAAGAACTACAACAGCACTATCAATAATATTTTCGGTATCAAAGTCTTTAACAGTTCCTTCAAAAGCAAAATTTAGAGGAGGTTTTTCAAAATAATATATGTCTTCTTGTTTAGATGTACGTCTGTCGCTAGTAAAGAAGCCTTTTTCTTCGTTGGCAAAGTAATATAATCCAAAATCGTTACCTTCGCTGTTAAATGGAGGTTTCATATTTACAACAACCCATTTATTATCATCGTTTTTGTATGCTTTAAAAATGTCAAGCCCTCCCATGCTTGGGTGTCTGTCGCTACTGAAATATATAGTACCGTCGGCTCTTACAAAAGGAAAGAGTTCGTCCCCTTTAGTATTGATAGTGGGTCCCATATTTCGGGGTCTTTCCCAATTTCCATCGTCTCCTTTTTTTGTGTACCAGATGTCGGCACCACCAAAGCCGCCTGTTTTTCTTGAACTAAAATATAATACTTCTCCATCGGGTGATAGGGCAGGGTGCCCAATAGAAATACTGTCGCCGACTATACCCAGGTTTTCAGGATTCATCCAAATTCCATCTACTCTTGAAGCCTTAAGTATTTGACAACCCTTGTCTTTACCTTTTTCTTTAACACAACTTGTGTAATATAACTCTCGCCCATCGTTTGTAATTAGTGCAGCTCCTTCGTCGAAAATTGTATTTAATGAATCTAAAGGCTCAGGTTCGCTCCAGTTATGTTGTCTATCCATTTTAGAAACAAAAAGGTCTGCAAATTTTTCGCCGGTAATTCCGCTGGTTTTTTTCCCTTTTGCTGTTTTTTTATTTGTTGAGCTAAAATAGATATGTGGATATCCGTCTTTTTCGTCAACGGTTGGACAAAAATCATTCTCTCTACTATTAAAATCTTTAACCTTATCGGCTGTAAAGCGTGAACGCTCTTCTATCCATTGCAAAGATAGCTCGCAAGATTCTATTGCTAATAAAACAGTACTGTCGTTAGGTTCTAATGATAAGCATTCTTCAAACTGTGCTATGGCATCATCATAATTGCCACTAAGTTTCATGCATAAACCAGTTTTATAATATGCCATAAATTCATACTCAGAATTTCGTCTTGCTCGCCTATAATTGGTTCGGGCTTTTCTATAATCATTAATATTAAAATAACACTCTCCAATTTTAAAGTATATTTCTGCTCTTTCGTTTCTGTCTTTTATTTTGCGGGTTAAGGATTGATAAGCTTGAATAGCTAGATAAAATTCCTCGTTCTCATAAAGTTCATTTGCTTTTTTTAATCTCTTCTCTTGACCATACACTTGAGTTGTACCTATTATTAAGCTAATTGGTATTAATAGTATTAGTATTTTTAATAATAATTTACTCATATATTTTATCACTAACGAATAGTATTAACTCGTAGTATTTAAAAATCAAAAATAGTAAAACATTTTTTATCTTCTAATAAAAAACATATTCCTATATTAATGGATGAGAAAATCTTTTTATGATGAAAAACTTTAGTTTGCTTTTTTACCATATAGTCTTCGTAATATTTAGTTTTGGATGCAAATAATAGTTTTATTTTTGCAAAATGTTTTTGCTTTTCTTCGAGGAAAAAAACCATGCCAAAAACTTTCGTTTCTATTCCACAAATACATGCTCACTTTCGATAGTATTACCATCTACAATGTAATAAATAGTGTATTGACCAATACTTAATCCTGTGATGTTGAGAACTTGCTCACCTGTGTTGCTTAAAGCTGTTGTTGAAATTGGCTGACCTATGCTGTTACTTATGCGAATTGCGGCATTGTTATGTTCACAATTTACGTTTACAGTAAACGATCCGTCGTTTGGATTTGGCGAAATTTGCATATATTTATTTTCTTCGCCTTCTTTATTATCATTAGCAGGTGATTTATCGTTAAGAGTAGCCATGTTTTCTTCGTATCTGGTTTCACATTCTATTATCAAAGCGTCAAACTCATCATGGTTAATGCTGCCTTCGGTTAAGAGTTTTTCGGCATATAAACTACATAGCCATTTCTCAACAAAAAATAGTTCAGGTTCGTATTCCTGTATATTCAAAACAAGAGCTTCGAGATGCGATATAGCGGCATCATAATTTCCTCTGTAGCGTTCTAATAACCCAATATCCAAATCGTAATCAATTTTTGCATATTCTGTTTCGCTTTCTGTGTTTATCAATGCAAAATTTAAATCTTGAAGCATATCAATTGCAGAATTAAAACCTAAGCTTTCGAAGTTAAAAGTTACATGTTCATAATATGCATTTAATAGCTTGTGAGCATCTGCGTAAGCTTTGCGTTTTTGCAAAAATTCTGAAGTGTTTGTGGGTTCAAAGTTTTCTATTGCATTACAATATGTTGCCATTTCTGTTTGAAATGCACTCTCGGTACTTAATAAACTAAAATCATCGCAAAGTGTGCTAAAAATTGTACTATTTTCGGTGTTATTAACCATATTTAAAAGTAAAAGAGGATTCCCAAAACTTATACAATCTAATTGACCGGGAGTAAAATCAGTAATAGTAACAGGTAAAGGAGGGTTACAGCCGGTACCATAAACATTTAGTTCGTGATTAACTCCATATTGAGGAGAAGAATTTAAATCGGATTCCCAAATGTTTTTGGTTGCTATCAAACTTGGTGAAAAATAACAATTAATCCAATTTAATGGAATTAATCCTGTTAAAGCATAATCATCGTTTGTAGAATAAAGCATATTGCCTTTGTTTTCAAGGTCTATCAAGGCATTATTTAAGTAAATCGACACATCATTATTGATTATGTCATTTGCAGATGGGATTACATAATTACCGTAAATAGCATATAAGCCAGTACCACAATTACTAATGTAAGAGCAATTTAGATCAAGCTCAAACCCGCCGGATGTATAGATACCATTATTGCTTGCATATTCAATATCTACATAACTTATTTCGAGATTAGCAGATGCACTCCCACGATAGACTATCCCCCCATAAACGCCTGAAGGGCTGTTAATTACATTGCAATCCTCAATATGAGAATTATGGCTCATACCTGAGCATCTAATTGCATTGACTGTGTTGCTGTAAAAATCACATTCGGTAATATTTATGCACTTATTGTATATCCACAAACCATACTGGTTGTTTTGAAAAACCGAATTTGAAATATTTAAGCCGCTACCTCCATAAGTTAAATTGGCGTATAATCCGTATTTGCCATTTTGGAAAACGCAGTTGTTAATTGTAACATTTGATTGCCCATATAAATGGAAACTCCTATGGTTATTATTAATCCCAATATCATCAGAGGTAATTTTAATATTTTCGAAAGTAATGGGCGATGTTGAAGAACTGGTTTACATTCGTGCCCCAAGACCGGTACTTCCGGCACCCATTTCAATTTTACAGTCCTCGAAACGCAATTCGGCAAGTTCGGGAAAATGAACAGTACTTTGCTGAATTTCCATTTTTTTATCGTTTTTGCCTGTACCTTCTAAAACAAACGAGGCATTTGTGCCAGCAATAATATTATCTTCTGTTTCTAAATCGTTGCCCGGTTTGCTGAATTTGATGTAGCCGTCGCCGGTGAAGGTGAATGTGGCGTTGGTACCTATATACAACTGACCTTTTATTTCTAAAAACGAAGTAGACTCCTCCAATATTATTAAAGCATTTTCATTAAAAACAAGATTTCCAGCCAAAGAACCTGATTGGTCAATAAGAATATTTCCACCGTCACCAAATTTTAATTCCGCTCCATCGTTAAGAATTAATTCACCACCAGGCTCAACCTCTATTTGCCCTTGCCAATTTGATTCATTAACTCCTGTGATACTACCTTCTACAATTAATGAGCTGCCACTTTTAACAACTATCTTAGCTTGGTAAGGTAACTCTAAATGACACTTAATATTGCATTCTGAATTATTATCAATAATTAAATCTTGATATATTCGTATGTTGAAATCCCATATTTCATCAGAATTTACCAAAATAGGGTTATTTGAATCATAACAATTATCAACTACATATTGCCTAACACTTGAAAGATGTAATGACCTATGTGCTTTCCCAATCTGCGATGGGGACAAGTAATTCCGTGTATTTCCTTGATTACCCATTATATTATTTGTCAATCGATCTGCCATTGGTAAAGTATTATCAAAAGGGTCTTCATCCCAAGGGTAAGTAATTGGAGGACAATCTGGCCAACTTGGCGAGCAAGAACTTGTAATATGTGGGGCATTACCAGGATAAGATACTCCAAAAATATCTGCAAACCAATTTTCTGAAGAATTCATTGATGATATAGATGTAGGACAACCTCCTCCTAGATAAGTATGACATAAATCAAGACTATGTCCCAATTCATGTGCAATACCACCAGCGGAAGCCCAATCACCATGCCCATATGTACCACACATTATACAATCAGAGATACTAGAAAATAAAGAATAACTTGGACCATGAGAATAGGAATGAGATCCACCACCCTCTGTAAAATAAATATTTAGCTCTTCAAAATTATCAGGATTATCATTATAATTATTTACATAGAATACACTATAAGGACTCTGATTATTTAATATATTCCTAAGAGTAGAAAAACTGCTTGTTGTAGAATTTCCATCATCACTTCGATAGAAATAAATATTGTTGAGCAAATATTTAATTTTAGGATCACTAAGATCTGTTACACCAGAAATCGGATCAGAAGGAAACATATTTAACATCTTATTATTACACAATTTGTCATACCTAGTAATAAGTCGATTAATGTCTGATGTAGGATCGTTAGGATCGTCATGTTGAAAATTGTTTGTTCCGTCGTCTTTTTGCATTATAATGAAGTTTATTTTAACAATCTTTGACGGCGCATTCGCTACCGGAACATAATTTGTGATGACATTAAACTTATTCAAAAAAGCATCAGAGCTTCCAGAACAATCAGATGATTTTGTAATTTCGTTACCAGGGATAAAATCATCACCTTCATCCTGTGAAAAAGCTAATAATACATTTATTAAAAATGTCAATACGAATAAAACCTTGAATTTCATAATTTTAGTTTTTAGGGTTATTGTTTTATAAATGTTTTATACTCTCGTGTTTGGTCATAATAATCTACAATCAATAAATATAATCCAGATGTAATATTATTAATGTTTATTTCAAAATGGTCAGAATTTAATGCATTATAATTGTTAATTACTGTCCCAAATATTGATCTTATGTTTATTGATTGTATCATTTTAACATCACTTTCAATATATAGCCTATCTGTAGCAGGAACAGGATAAAGACTTAAAATGCCTTTAACATCTCCATTTTCAATATTATTATTAAAATCAATTATTGTTACCGAATTAGCATCGAGTAATGCAAATTTATTATTACGAATCTCAATCATTGAAAAAAAAGAAAGATTACAAAGTTCCTCCTGATTAAATGAATAACAATCATTATCTTTATATCTAAAAAGCAAATGTTCTTCATCGTTTTTTTTTGCAGACCAAGAATAATAAGAAAACCATAAGTAATTATCTGAATCCACTAATAATGGTTTATATTTATATTGCGTTAATCTCTTATTTATGCATTCAAAATTTTGCCAATTATTTCCGTCAAAAAATGAAATTCCTTTGTCGGTTCCACAATATACAATGTTGTTATTGGTATCGATTTCTATACTATAAATTTTATTAGATGCTATATTAGAATTCAATGTATCAAATATGGAAAAATCTCCGTTGCAAAACCTTACAAGTCCACTATCCCATGTGGCAATCCAGATTATTGAATCGTCTTGTATTTCCAAATCGTAAGTGTCATCTGAAGGGATTTCAGAATTTTGTGTATTGTACCAATGAAAATTTGTTCTGTCATAATAAGCAATACCACTATTCCAGCTATGAAACCATACATGATTTTGGCTATTTATTTCAATTCCTGTTACATCATAATAAGGCGAATAAGTAGTCCATGTTTCGTTGCCGTCAAATTCTGCCAAAACACCACCGGCACTACCAACCCAAACATGGTCATTAATGTCTATTGCTAATGCTTGACAATAAAAATGTGGTAATTCCGAATTTAATTCAGAATAATAACCTATTATATTAAAATCACTATCCATTTTAACCAAACCTCCCTCTATGGCTAGCCAAATATTCTCTGATGAATCAATAACAAAGTCAAAAGTCCGAGGGTTTGAAGAACTTTCCGCATACAAGCTATCCGGCAATTCATGAACTGTAATAATTTGGCTTTTAGCGCAAAAACTAAACAAAATTAATATTGTATAAATTAGGATTCTCATCATCATTATAATTAAAGAACATCAAAAATACTTAAAGATTCAAAATTAAACCTAATCTGATTTTTATTTTTAACTTATTCAAATCTACCTATCTACTTCTACTACCCATTTACCTTAAATATACCCCAAAACCCACCGAATACCAAATATATTTTATGCTATTTTTTATAAATTATACAAAGCCCCCCAAAAAAATATAGCAATAGCTGTTTGTTATAGTTAGTATTCGGTCGATTTATTGAGGTGGGGTATAGGTTTTTATGAGGTGGAAGCTTATCGTGGATGTTATTATTAAAGGATAGGGGTTTTTGGCATGTGTTTTTGCTTTTCTTCGAGGCAAAAAACCATGCCAAAAACCTTCGTTTTTCTATTCTGCACCAAGCTTCTAACTCTGCGATGCTTTTTGTGAAATGTTTCGGTGCTCTGCACCTTTTATTCTAACTGTCATTTTAGGATTATCAATATTTCGCAGCCCTGCTGCTTGGCTGCGTAGAGTTTTGTCATATTTGGAAATTATCTTACCTATAGTTTGAGGTGCAGAGCACCGAAATGTAATCTGAGAGATAAATAATTCTCAAGTTTTAGCATA
>JAQVOJ010000090.1 GCA_028702675.1 Bacteroidales bacterium | reverse complement strand
ATGCCCATAAATCGAGCAAAATAAATATTAAAAATACTTTTTCAATAATCGATTCCCAATTAAGCTTCTTATAAAAATACCAATCGAGAGCCAATAGGACAACCGGCAATGCCAATGCCTGAATTTTTGCTAAACTTGCAAGATATACTATTACACCTGAGATAAAAAACCATAAATACTTTTTCTTAAGTTTTTCGCTCTTAATACATTTAATATATGAAATAAAAGACAGTAGTGAGAAAAGCACAAATAGCAAATCCTTACGTCCTGTTATCCATGCCACAGCTTCTACAAATGCCGGATGAACAGCAAACAAAGCAGCTACAATTAAAGGAGTAAATTTTTTACTTGGTAAAATAAGTCGAATAAAGAAAAAGACCAAAACAATATTAATAATATGCAAAATTAAATTTGTGATGTGATGCAATTTTGGAGACGCCCCCGACACCTGATATTCAACCATATAAGTCCATATTGCTATTGCCTTATATCTATTTTCCTGATAATGATAGCTTAGGTTTTCTTTGCTTAACTCTGTAAATCTGGGATTAAAACGAATATTATCATCATCGTCCCAATTTACAAAATCAAAACCTGCAGTACCCGAATAAACAATTACCGCCAACACAATGGGTATCAGCAATAGATATATCTCCTTTATTCGAAAACTCATTTTTTTCACCTATTCAAACTATTTATTGAGCAAATTTAATAAAATTTAAAAGTCTATTATTATTATCTCTCTTAATTAGCTTTTGTATATTTGTTGTTTAAAAAATAGATTAATTAATTGCACCAAAAAATTATAATAGAAAACACACAGAAAAAACCGGTATCACTACAATTAAAAAAAATGTGGGAATACAGGGCTCTTATTAAGGTATTTACAATCCGCGACATTAAAGTACAATATACACAAACCCGTTTAGGAATTTTATGGAGTCTTGTTCAAGCAATAGCAGCAGCCTTAATTGCAAATTTCTTTTTTGGAAAATTGGGAGGATTTAGTTCAGGAGATGTACCATATTTAGTATTTGCATATCCCGGGATAATTGCCTGGTATTATTTTTCTTATATTGTTACCTATTCAGGCACATCACTAATGCAATCGCAGCACATAATTAAAAAAGTGTTTTTCCCAAAATTAATTCTTCCTTTTTATAAATCAATAGTAGGTTTGGTTGAATTTGCTTCATGGTTTATTGTATATGCCGGCATTGTAATTTATTATTCGCACAGCTTTTCAATAAACATTATTGCACTTCCATTAGCACTCTTATGTAATATGATTGTAGGGCTTAGTGTTGGCATTTGGCTTAGTGCAATTACAGTTCGCTATCGAGATGCCATGCTTATTATTCCATTCCTTATAGGTTTTGGGATACTTTTAACACCTGTGTTTTTTGATACAATAATGATACCGTCACAATATCATTTTTTTATTTATTTAAATCCAATGGCAGGAGTAATTGCTCTTTACAGATGGATTTTATTAGGCTCTGAGTTTTCGATATACTATTTATTTGGGCTTATCCCAACATTATTGATATTTATCGGGAGCTTATTTTATTTTAGACGTGTAGAAGCAATTATGGCAGACGTAATTTAAACTCTTGATTTTTTTTATAAAGACTATTATGCAAAATAAAAAATTTTACCTTGAAGTTTCAAGAAAATACAAATACAAAATGCTCTGGACTATATCAAGCCATTGCAATTTCAATTGTGTATATTGCTACAATGCAAAAGAAATATTGGATAATTTCATAACCAAAATTTATACTCCCGAGCATATTGCCGAAAGTTTTAATAAAACCGGCAAAAGCTGGTTAATTTTCTTCCTTGGTGGTGAACCATTTTTAATGCCAGACTTTTTACCCTTAATGCATGAACTTACAAAAAAACATCATATTCAGATATCTACAAATTTGTGCTCCGATAATGTTTTTAAATTCCCCGATTATGTCCCTACCGACAGAGTAATGCTTTTAAGTGCCTCTTTTCATGTACTCGAAAGAGAAAAAGTTGATCCTGATTTCTCGAAATATATTGAAAAATACCACTTCCTGAAAGATCATGGTTATAATATAATTGGAAATTATGTTACATATCCCCCACTATTTAACCGCATTGAAAAAGATTTTGAATACTTACACAAACACGGAGTAGAAAAAATAATGCCTATTCCATATCGTGGAGAGTTCGAGGGTAAACACTACCCCTACGAATACTCAGACCAACAACTCGAAATAATTGCTAGATTAGCTGATCTAAAGAAAAGTGAAGTTAATTTCCCATGGCCTCAGACAACAAAGAAAGGCATTATTTGCGAGGCCGGACACAGATACTTTACAATGGATAACTTCGGAAATGTAATTCAATGTTTCTCTGTAAAGAAAAGCTTTGGCAATTTATTTGAGGGTACATTTATCCCTAACAAACGAAATACAAAATGTATGTCGGGCTCCGAAGAATGGTACGATTGCTATCTTGGAAAGATAAGAACTAATGTTTTTGATAAAATAGGTGCATTCTTGCATAATAAATAGAATATAATAAGTAAATTTGGTTTTTGTTCATAGATTAGAACAATCATAATACTTAAAAATGAATACTAAAGGACATAATAAGAATAGAGTCTTTTTAATAAATCTAAGCACAATAAATTTTAAAAAAGACAACAAACTTTATATGCCTCAACCTCATTTAGGGATTCTATGTTTAAAAGAAATCTCTAAAAATTATAATATAGATATTAATGTGTTAGATGGTGATTTTAATAATTTGAATGATGAAAATATTCTAAAAAAGATATTAAAATCAAAACCGAAAATAATTGGGTTTTCTCCATTTCAATATACAATGGAAAGAATAATAGGTTTAATAAAAAAGATAAAGTCCAAATTACCTAACACAATAATTATTCTTGGAGGAGTTCATGCTTCAATTACAGCTATTGATATTTTAACAGACTTTGATGAAATTGACTATATTATAAAAGGTGAAGCAGAAGTTTCGTTCCCCAAATTAATATTGACAATTTTAAAAATACAACAAACAAATTTTACCGAAATTGACGGATTAGTATATAGATTAAATGAGAGTATTATCGAAAATAATGCAAGCGTATTCCCTGACTTAGATTTATTACCTAATTTAGGTAGTCAGCAAATACCTTTTACAAATGAAATTTCGTTAGTTACTTCAAGAGGATGTGTTTCTAATTGTTCATTTTGCTGTACTCCGTATTATATGAAACTAACAGGTAATAGCAAATATAGATATCAAAGTCCGGAAAAAGTCCTCAAAGACATTACCGAAATAGTCCAAAGCAGCGAAAATAAAGAAATATCGATTTATTTTCCTGATAGCGACTTTTTAGGTTTAAATGACAAAACCATTGCGAGAGTTTCTAAAATCGCAGATTATATATTATTAAATAATATTAAAATTGAAATTAAACTAGCCTGTCAAGCTAAAGCAATTGTTAAAGCCGGTATTGAATTCTGGGAAAAGCTAAAAAAAGCAGGATTAACAATGGTATTTTGTGGATTTGAGTCTGGCTCTGATGAAGATTTGGCTTATTATAATAAATCTTCAAATGTTAATGATGCTTTAGGGGCCTATAAAATACTCAGCGAGTGTAATATTGGGTTACATATTGGTTTTATAATGTTTAATCCATATTCAAACAAAAATAAATTATTAGAAAATATAAATTTTTTAAAAAAGGTTGATCAGCTACATATATACGGAAATATTTCAAGAGAAGTTTCTGCATATCCGGGAACCAAAATATTTCATGATTTAGGAATAGAAAAACTATTAAACTATAATAAGAGATATTTAACACCTCAAATTAAATATAAAAGCAATACAATTGAAGATATAAAAAATGCATTCTGTTCTTACAGCCCCGTACAAATGCTAATTGATTTTATGTATTACAAGTTTGATTTTGGACTTATAAGCGGAAAAAAAACAATCCCCTGCGATAAATATTCTTATAAAGTTGACGATAATTTACGTAAATCGTATATACATTACAAAAACGCTAGGGCAAATCTAATAGAATCTTATGCAACAAAAATCATAAACTCGTTTGATGAGAATATTAATGATATCGGAAATAAAATGAATTCCGCATTATTAGAAAAGCATCAGGAATTTTTAGCACATATTAGCACTAATATTTTTTATCAAACAAAAAAATCAAAACTATCCAATACAATATTTCCATTTTTCAAAAGAAAAAATATTAATTATACTCTGATTTAAATAATAAGTATGAACAGTAACAAAAAAAAAGTATTTGTAATTGACCCACCTTCGCAATGCCCTTTACGCAGTCTTGATGCATCAAAAATCAGGAATTATTTTAGCATTAATAATTACATTATATCAGACAGCTTAGATGATGTTGATTACATAGTATATGTTACCTGCTCTGTATCACCTCAAGACGTAGTAAATTCTATTAAAACAATTAAGGAGTTAAAACAGCATAAAGCACAATTAATAGTAGCCGGGTGTATGCCTGGAGCAAATCTTGAAGAACTACGAGAAATATATGATGGTCCGGCAATTGCCACTAAAAACATTGAAGAGATTGACAAATTCTTTCCCGATTTCAGGATAAAATTTAATCAAACTCCCGAGCCACATACTTATAATTATGCCGAAATGGATGAAACGATTTTTTACACAAAACATGATTATTACTCTCTCAGTTCTCTTCTGAAAAATTATGGACTTTCAGAAACTTTTTTCAGGAAACGAGCCCGTCTTAATGATTACAAAAAATTCTTAAAAGACAATCAAGGATACAACACCGACGACAAATGCTTTATATTAATTGGTTACGGTTGCACAAACAATTGTGCATACTGCAATATACGAAGAGCAGTTGGCACAATTAAAAGCAAACCTATCGAAGATATTGTTAAAGAATACAAAGAACTTTTAGAAAATGGGAATAGGATATTTCATTTTCTTGCCGATGATATAAGTTCTTACGGTATGGATTTTAAAAGTTCCTTAAACGAATTATTAGACACTTTATCAAAAACAGACAAGGGGTATCATGTAAAATGGTCGCTACATGGCATGAACCCCGGCTGGATAGTAAATAACCAAGAGTTTCTGATGCCTTATATTCGCACAAAAAAGGTTTGGGACATTACTATTGCTATGGAAAGTGGCAGCGATAGAATTATTAAACTAATGAACAGGCATTATATAGTTAATGAAGTTCAAGATACTTTAAAATCTTTCAGAAAAATTAATCCGGGACTAAGAATTGACGGACTATTCTTTGTAGGATTCCCAACCGAAACAGAAAAAGATTTTAATGAAACTCTTAATTTTGTTAAAAATATCAGATTCGATAATGCTAGAGTAACATATTACTATGAATTTGATTACTTACCTGCTGCAAAACTTTTCCCAAAAGTTAGCCCCGAAGAAATGAAACGTAGAATAGCAATTATGGAAAACCTACTTTATAAACAAAAAGTAGATTCCTTATATCTTGCACATAAAAATAACCCACATTCTTTGTAAAACTGTTTCTATCAAATTTTTAAGTTTAGTTACTATATATAATATTTTATTATTTTTACACATAAAATCATTATAAGATCACTGTTGAATACTATAAACAACAATAGCATTAAAAATAAAAAACGAATTTTATTAATCAATCCTGATTACGAACTTCATACAAGGAACTTTTATGAACCAATTGAATTAGGCATAATTGCCTCTATCACCCCCACAGATGAATGGGATATAAAAATTGTAGATCTAAGAATAGATAGTATTAATGATTTTAAAGCCGACCTTGTTGCAATTACTGCACGAGTTCTGAATATAAATTCTACATATAAAATTCTGGAAAACTTTCGCAAAAATGGTGCAAAAACTATAATTGGAGGAATACACGCAACTCTGTTTCCGGATGAAGCCCTTAATTATGCAGATTGTGTAGTAATAGGTGAAGCAGAAAGTGTATGGGCAAATATCTTAAAAGATTTTAATGCACAACAACTTAAACCCCAATACTTTGGCTCAACGGATTTAACATATAAATTAGATCGTTCTCATTACAAACACTACTACAAAACGGCATCCATACAATTATCTCGTGGTTGTCCTCTTGCATGCGATTTCTGCTGTATTAACAAAATACACAAACAAAAACATTTTTTTAGAAATACTGATTTGGTAATTGAAGAAATTAAAACCATAAAACACAAAACCCTTTTCTTTACCGACGAAAATATTTATGGCTTTACAAAAGAAAACAGAAACCACGTAATTAATTTATTTAAAGAAATAATTAAGCAAAGACTAAATAAGAATTGGATAGGCATGGTTTCGATAAATGCAGGTATGGATGATGAATTCCTTTATTATGCACAAAAAAGTGGATGCAAATTATTAATTATCGGATTCGAGGCAGATGATAAAGAAAGCCTGATGATTCTAAACAAAACTCAGAATGCAAAACTTATTGATAATTACAGTGCAATAATAAATAGAATACACAAACATAAAATTGCTGTATGTGGAGTTTTTATTTTCGGATTAGAAAACGACACCAAAAAAAGCATTGAAAATAGAAGAAAATATTTATTAAACTCAAAATTGGATTCATATCTAATTACTTTGCTAACGCCCCTGCCAGGTTCTAAACTTTATGAAAGAAATTTAAAAAATCATAATTTAAAATTCACAAATTTCCCAACCGATTGGGATAAATACAATTTTTATACAGAACATTTTAAAGACTACAAAATTGATAATATAGAACAAATATATCAGAAGATTAACCAAGACATTAACAAACCAAGATTCTTGATTTCAAAAATTTTTAAAACTCTGATAAACACGCAAAGTATTTCAAGTACTTTATATTCTAATTTTTACCTTGTTAATCATCGGTCTGAAGTTAATAATGTACCTTTTCTACGATTACTCAATAAAACTTTTGAGAACAAACATCGTAGATTTTATATCAAACAGCTAAGGAAATAATTAGCCAAGTAAAGAGTTCTCAAAAACTCTTATTATTTTTAGCCTTTCTTAATAAAACAAGGCTCCAAATAATAATGCTGAATATAAAAAATAATATTGCAATAAAGGTTGAAGGATTGTCAAAGAAGTATGCCCTTGGCAAAAAGAATACTGAGCTTAAAATTTCGGACAAAATAAAAGAGTTATTCAAGCAAAAAAAGCATATTACAAAGTCCGAAAAAGAGTTTTTTGCATTAAAAAATATAGATTTTGAAATATATAAAGGCGAAACTATTGGGATAATTGGCAGAAATGGAGCAGGGAAAAGCACATTATTAAAAGTACTTAGCAGAATAACTGAACCATCCGAAGGTCGTATTATTCTTAATGGAACAGTAGCCTCTGTTCTTGAAGTCGGAATGGGTTTCCACCCGGAATTAACTGGCAGAGAAAATGTTTTTTTAAGCGGTGCTATGCTTGGAATTCCAAAAAGCAAAATCACAGAAAAATTTGACGATATAGTTGAATTTGCCGGCATGCAAAGATTTATTGACACCGCCGTTAAGCACTATAGCAGTGGAATGTACGTAAGATTAGCTTTTTCTGTAGTGGTTAACATAGAAGCTGACATTTTACTTTTCGACGAAGTTCTTTCGGTTGGCGATTATTCATTTCAGATGAAATGTTACGATAAAATCACTAAACTGGCTAATTCAAATAAAACTATTGTGATTGTAAGTCATAACAATAACGATATTTTAAGATTGTGCTCTAAAGTAATGATCTTGAATAAGGGACATTTAACTGATTTTGGAAATACCAGCATGGTAATGAAATACTTTGAGCAGTCTATATCGGAATCTCCTGCAATTAACGAAAAAGAAGAAAAAAATAACAAAGAAATATCAATCAAAGAATACAATTTTGAAAACACTTTAAAAAAGGAATGGACTGATATTTCGGAAGCACCAGGAGATGAAAAAATTAAAATTAGAAAAGTTTTTATCGAAAACGAAACACGAAAAGGAGATACAAAAATATTTACTAGCGATAAATTCAGCATAAACTTTGAGTATGAGAAATTTTACGACAACGATTATTACGACATAGGATTTATATTTTCTAATATGAACTATATGTTCCTTGGCAATCATTTCGGCAATTCAGACCAAAATATGGAAGACTTTAAACTAAAGGGAACATATAATGTAAAAGCTGTCATTGAAGAAAAGTTTTTTAATAATACAATCGTTTCATTAGGTTTTGGAGTTTATCGTAACAATGGAACTGTAGTTTGTTTTGATGCAAACACATTGCACATAAAAATTGAAAACCATAAAGCTGAAGAGATTCATGGCTTATCAAGTGTGGACCAAAATTTCCCCGTGCCCCTTAAACCTAAAAACATGAAATGGGAAATTAAAAAACTTAAATAATTATTATTGAAATTGAAATTATTTATAGAAAATGAAAAAAATATTACTTATAAATCCAAAATCCGGTTTTGCAAGTTTTACATTTAACGAACCTTTGGTTTTGGGAGTTTTAGCAGCACTTACACCCGATGATTACAAAATTGAATTTATTGACGAGAATTTTGAACCTTTTACTTATCGTGAATGTGATTTAGTTGCAATTACCTCATCTACATCTGCAATAAATCGTGCATACCATATTGCAGAACAATACAATAAAAATGGGATACCTACAATAATTGGAGGAATTCATGTTTCGTACCTTCCCGAAGAAGCCACTAAATATTTTACCAGCGTTGTAGTTGGTGATGCCGAAGGAGTTTGGCATACTTTGCTTAAAGATTTTGAAAACAACTCACTTAAAAAGATTTACGAAAATCTTGATTTTAAAAACAGGTATATTGTTGCTCCAAAAAGAAGCATTTTCAAAAAATACAAATATGGTGCAGCTAGTATTGAAACAAGCCGCGGCTGCACAGGCTCTTGCGATTACTGCTCTATTCACGCTCTTTATCATAACAGAAGGCATACCAGACCAATCGAAGACATTGTTAAAGATTTAGAAACAATTGACAAAAAAGTTGTCTTTTTTACTGACGACAACTTTATAGGAAATTTTAGGGATAAAGATAGAATTAAAACCATACTTGAAGCACTGATTAAATTCGATAAAAAATGGGCGGCATTCTGTACTCTCGATATCGTAAAACATCCCGACCTACTTGAATTATTTCAGAAAAGCGGTTGCGTAATACTGTATATTGGAATCGAAACCGACCAAATCGACACCTTAATCACTATTAAAAAACCCATAAATAAGCGTGTACTCGGCGATTTAAGCTTAAAAGACTGCCTAAAAATAATACACGGCTACAAAATCAGTGTTATGGGTTTCCTTATTTTCGGATTCGATACCGACCAAAGCATTGATGAAATGTACCTGAGGATGGAAAGAATTGATAAATCGGGAATAGACTGGTATGTTATATTTTTATTAACTCCTATTCCGGGTAGTCAAATATTTTTTAACCTGCGAGATGAGAATAGAATTATAAAAAACAACTACCCTAAAGACTGGGAACAATACAATTTTACTAATTCAGTATTTACACCTAAAAATTTCAGCCCCGAAGAACTAAACGAGTTTTTTATCAAGACCAACACGTATTATTATAATCAGAAAAACACACTTAAACGATTCATGAGAACCTTAATAAGCACAAAGAGTTTAAAAAGCACCACATACCTATACCTTTGGGCGATAAACAATTACAGCAATGTAAGAGGCTATTGGCACATGAAAATCTTTCAGTTTTTTGTAAAAATATTTTTGAAGTAATTTAAAAGGTAAAATATGCTGTTACTGAAATTCAATAATAAAATTCTTTTCTTGTACGCAGCTGTATTTTTTTTGTTGATTACACTATTTTTAATCTATGCATCAAAAATTAATATTTACGAAGATTTAAAAATAGAAATAGAACCTACAACCAAAGCCCAACTTTTCATAATTACCCCTCTAGGCAAAGAAATACAGTTAAAAGCAGAAATAAGCGGAACTTATAAAACTACCCAAACTTATGCCACTAAACTTCTAATAAAACTTAGCTCTAATCTATCAGTTACAAATATTAACAAGATTATTATAAACGGGAAGGAACTTAATTATCAATCTAATCAAACTAATAATTCAAATGACTATTTAATAATAGATATTCCCTATAGAACCAACACAAATTTCGCAGAAAAAATAAACTATATATTATTATCAAACCTCCCATTTGATAATAAGAGTAATAATTTACTATTGCTAATATTTTCTCTAATACTATTAATAAATATATTGTTGATAATTGCACTGAAAAAAGAAAGCAAAAAACATTTATTACAAAGAATAAAGAAAAACCTAAGTATTCGGCAAATAAAATCTGAATTTTTCAAACCATATCTTCAAATTTCACTTTTTGCTTTGCTTTGGTTAATTTTAATAATACTAACAATTAGGTAAGCCTTGAAGAATAAAATCAAAATAAATAGCCCTACCCTACTAGCATTCCTGATTTTTGCTTCGGTTTTCTTATTGTTATTCATACCGTTTCCTCTAAATAAAACTATAGGTGGCACTTGCGACGCATTGCTTACAATAGCTTCAGGCAATTTTTTCGGAAATTTCTTACAATCGGTTTTTGGAACTGAAATACTTACATCTTCGCTTTATCCGGGTACAAACATCCTCCAGTGGGGCGAAAGTGCTGTAGGATTATTGTTTTTATTCAATTTTTTTAAAATATTAGGTTGTAATGATATTTTAAGTTGGTATTTTTATGTTGTTACAATTTTCTCATTAAACAGTTTGGGAGTATTCGTATTATCGCACCATTATACTAAAAACTTTTTTATATCAGTATTAGGAGGAATTTTATTTGCGTTTACAAATTTTGCTTTCGTAAATATTGATGACGCCCATGTGTTTTTTTATTTTTTTACTGCCATTTCGGTAGTTTTACTTTTACGGTACAAAAAGAGCGGCAAAATTCGATTACTCTATATCGCTTCTATAATATCGGCATTACAGATATACTTCTCGATATATGTGTTTGTTTACGGCACCCTTGTGTTTACAGTTTTCTTTATTTATGCTACTAACTTGTTTCAAAGGCTAAATCAAAAAAAGCTTATTCAAACTGTAACAAGTTTTGGTTTCTATTTATTGATAATTTTACCCTTTGTTGTTTTTTATTGGCAAGCAAAAACTCACACTCAAGCATATATCCCCGAATTTGGGAGCTGGAACAATATAATCTCTAATGCATACCTGAATTTTAGCGACTTCTTTAGAGTGATGCCGAATAATATTGTTTACCCTTCAGAATTTAAAGAAGTTGATGTAATGTTTTCGTTTTTCGAAATGCGAAAATCCGCTTTTATAGGAACATTCTTGATGAGTGCAGGCATATTTTTTTCGATAAAATATTACAAAAAATTATTACCATGGATTATTGTGGCTGTATTAGGATTTACTTTTTCGAGCTATCCGTACAAAATATTAAGTTCTAATATAGAGTTTTTTGAAATTATAAGACTTCCTTATCGGGCATACTTTATATCCAACTTGGCATTGGCAGTAATAGCGGTAGTAGGAATAAACGAAATATTGAAAAAAATCAACAAAAAGCAACAATTTATATTAATCTTTCTAATTGCAATAATACATATTGCAGAGAACATTCCTTATCCATTTCCACTTTCAGATTATGAGTTTATAAAAAATGAGATTAGCATTAATTATGGAATTAAATTACAATCGGGTTTTGATGCAAAAAACATTGCCCCAAGCACACAACTAATTAAGGCAGTTAAGACTAATACGAATGAAGAAAG
>JAQVOJ010000089.1 GCA_028702675.1 Bacteroidales bacterium | reverse complement strand
AGTGAATGTGTGTTTTTACACTTCCCCGACAGTGTTGATGAACCCATCTATCAAACCCGAATTGTACGCTAATGTGAGACTTAAATTAGAATAATAACTTAAATAAAATAAAATCATGGCTTTTAATTTAAAAAACAGGAATTTTTTAAAACTTTTGGATTTTACTCCTCAAGAAATACAATTTTTACTTGATCTTTCGCTTGATCTTAAGAAAGCAAAATATTCAGGAACAGAGCAACAAAGACTAAAAGGGAAAAACATTGTTTTACTTTTTGCTAAAGACTCTACACGTACACGCTGTGCTTTTGAAGTTGCCGCACTTGACCAAGGTGCTCATGTTACATTTTTAGGACCTAGCGGGTCTCAAATGGGGAAAAAAGAATCAATGAAAGATACTGCAAGAGTACTGGGACGTATGTACGACGGTATTGAATATCGCGGATTTGGACAAGAAATAGTTGAAGAACTTGGCAAGTATGCAGGTGTACCTGTGTGGAACGGACTCACAACAGAATATCACCCAACCCAAATTTTAGCCGATTTTATGACAATGCTCGAACATTCCGACAAACCATTAAGCCAAATTAAATTTGCATATCTTGGTGATGCTCAAAACAATATGGGCAATAGCCTAATGGTTGGAGCTGCTAAAATGGGTATGGACTTTAGAGCTTGTGCTCCCAAAAAATTCCATCCAACAAAAGAACTAGTTGCTCAATGTGAAGCAATAGCAAAAGAAACCGGGGGAAAAATCACTATTACCGAAAATGTTGATGAAGGAGTAAAAGATTGTGATTTTCTTTATACTGATGTTTGGGTATCGATGGGAGACCCTGCCGAAAAATGGGAAGAAGCTGTTGGCATAATGGGACCCTATCAGATAAATATGGAAATGATTAAAAAAACAGGAAATCCTAATGTTAAATTTATGCACTGTTTACCAGCTTTTCATAATGATGAAACACAAATAGGACTTGAAATTGCTGAAAAATTAGGGAAAAAATATCCTATCGTAGCTAAAGGCGAAATGGAAGTAACCGAAGATGTATTCGAATCAAAACACTCAATAGTTTTTGATGAAGCTGAAAACAGATTACATACAATTAAAGCTGTAATGGTTGCAACACTAGGATAATTTACAATTAATTGATAAACACATGATTACAAAAGCTTGCACTTGCAAGCTTTTTTTTTCGATAATTCAAAAGTATTATTTTTATAAAATCTTATTGTTATTTTGAATTAAGTAATTAAGTTTGTGCTAAAGGTTAACTGAATATTAATTTTAAAAAAAGAAAAAATGGCTTACGTAATTAATGATGATTGTACAGCTTGTGGAACATGTATTGACGAATGTCCGGTTGAAGCTATAAGCGAAGGTGATATTTATAAAATTGACCCGGATATTTGCACCGATTGCGGAGCATGCGCTGATGTATGTCCGGTTGAAGCAATTCATCCGGCTGAATAATAAGCTGTAAGTTAAAGACTTATAGGGATGTAGTTTTACATCCCTTTTTTATTGTTTATTATCCCGCATTATTCATACGATTAGCTTTGTGTAGCTGGTAGGCGTCGAAACTTGCAGATATATCCTTATATTTCAAGAGTTTTGCAACGAAGCAGATGCACAAAGATAATTGTAAGCTTTCTCAAAATTTGGCTAATAATAAAACCATAAGCACCGTGCCAATCCACAGACTAACAACTTGTTACGAGCCAGCCAAGAATAATGCGATGAATAATACGGGTTATATAATAGCTAAAACATACCCCATGTCTTCTAAAGAAAATACTAAAGGCTGGTTATTTCACAAATACTTTAAACTCCCATGCTCCCAATTCAACAGATATTTTATCTGATAATTCAATCATATTATCTTGAAATAAATCCTTGTAGTTATCCTTTAAAACTTCAGGCAAACTAATTTCTACATTTAAAAGTTTATCCGAAAGATTTAATACTACAATAATTTTGTTTGCTTCTTTAGTTCTTGCATAAGCATAAATTTTATCGGAATTGCTGTTACTTGGAAGTTTAAAAAATTCTCCACCATATAAACCACTCCATAAAGCAGGATTTTCTTTTTTAAGTTGGTTTAATTTAGTGTAAAACTCCTGAAATTTATAATCACCCCACTCAATTTCGTCCTTATCAAAAAAAGCAAGCCTTTTTTTCATAGCAGCTTCTTGTCCACTATAAATTAAAGGTACACCCGGAATAGTATAACAAAGTACCGAAAAAGCTTTTGCCCCATCTCCTAAACGCTCGTAAACTGTGCCATTCCATGAGTTTTCGTCATGATTAGTAGTAAATCTTAAATGATATACATCAGGTGAAAATTTTTTGTTTTCCCATGAAAGTATTGAATCAATTTCGTTACATGGTTTTTCGCCTTTAGCCACGGCATTTATAGCATGCATAAGTTCCCAACTATAGCAAGCATCAAAAGCGGCTTCGTGTAAATCTTGTTGTTCGGCTTCTGCAAGCATAAAAACGGGCTTAATTTCGTCTAATTGTTTGCGAGCTTCGTTCCAAAATTCAGTGGGAACCATCATAGCAACATCGCACCTAAAACCATCGATATTTGCTTCGTTGAGCCAAAATTTCATGTCATCAATCATAGCCTGACGCATATTGGGATTATCATAATTTAAATCAGCAACATCGCTCCAATCTTCGACAGGTGAAACTATGTTTCCTAAACTATCTCTTGTATAAAAATCTGGATGCGACTTTGTCCACACATGATCCCATGCAGTATGATTTGCCACCCAGTCAATTATTACATACATTCCTAACTTATGGGCTTCTTCAACTATTTCCTTAAAATCTTCTATTGTGCCAAATTCAGGGTTAATTGCAGTATAATTTTGAATTGAATAGTAACTACCCAAACTACCTTTCCTGTTAAGCTCCCCAATAGGATATATAGGCATAAACCACAGGATACCTACACCTAATTCCTTTAATCGTGGTAAATCTTTTTTAACTGCTTCAAATTTGCCCTCTTTTGAGTATTGTCTAACATTTATTTCGTATATTACTTTGTCTTTTGTCCATTCCGGAATAGTCTTTCCCATTTTTCTATCTGTTTTTGTTTGTTTTTGATCTGTTTGTCTGTTGCTTGTATTATTGCACGAAATTAATATTAGCAATAATATCGAAGCTAATAAAAATATTAATTTTTTCATATCTTATTTGTTGTTAAAATTTCATAACTCATAGGACTTAATTCTATAATCAAATTATTATCAAGATATTTAAAATCAGTTCCATTTAATGCTTTAAGATCAATTTCGGATGGCAAATAATCAAAAGACGCATTTATTACCTGATTACAAGATGCTTTATTTATTATTATTATTACAATTTCATCAAAATATTTTCGATAATAAGTCAAATACATTTTTTTATTGTCGTTAATTGTTGTTTCGCCATACAATAAAGCCATACTCGACTCTCTTAATTGGGCAAGCTTAGAGCAAGTATTAAACAAGCTCGTTTGATTTTCGTCCAAATTATTAAATATCATCATTCTGCGATTATCGGGGTCGCCTGCTCCCGGCATACCTATTTCATCGCCATAATATATACAAGGTATTCCCGGAATAGTAAAAATAAATGCCATTAACAACTCCATTTTTTTGTATGCAACATCATCGCTAACTTGTATTTCTCTATTCCAACCAGCCTCTTTATCGTCTTCGTCAAAAGCTAAATCGCCACTTGCAAGACTAATAAATCTCGGTAAATCGTGATTTCCGGTAATATTCCCCATTAAGTGATGATGTCCGTATGCATTTAAGCTTGCATTTAGCGAATTACAGAGCTTGTCGATAGTTACAGAATCGTTTGCAAAGGTATATCGTGCATCAAAATAAAGATTAAAATCGAATTGTGCATCAAGCATTCCGGTTGTAACATAAGAACCAATCAATTTCCGGTCTCCAAAAGTTTCGCCTATTTGATAAACCGACTTCCTTGAAGCTTTTATTTTATGAGTAAGCAAACGCCAAAAACTTTCGGGAATATGTTTTGTAGCATCGTGTCTAAACCCGTCAATATTGTATTCATTGAGCCAATACATTGCATATTCTGAAATTTGCTCTCTAACTTCGGGAATTGAGAAATTCCATGATGGTAAAAATGTATCGAACCATGTAGTTAATCTTTGTTCTTCCCATATTCTAATATTTTTTGTACCATCTTCTAAAATCAAATCTGTAGCCCATTCAGGATGTTTTTGATAAAGTGGGTGTAGCTCATGAACGTGATTTGCAACAAAATCAAGGATTACATTTTTATTTTTATTATGTGCTAAATCAATAAGATCTTTAAGACTCTCTTTTGTGCCAAATCTGTAATCAATGTCTGTGCTAGATATAGGCCAATACCCATGATATCCTGAATATTTACGGCGAGGTTCAGGAAATTCTTTATAAGCTGCTTCAGGGTTTTGCATTAATGGCGAAAGCCATAAGGTATTAATGCCTAACTTATCAAAATAACCATCTTTAAGCTTTTTATAAACTCCATCAATATCACCTCCCTGATAATTTGCACGAAAATCGACTGTACTGTCTTTTAATGCTTTGTCGTTTGCAGTGTTACCATTAAAAAACCTGTCGATCAAAACAAAATACATTATTTGATTGTGCTTATGATGACGCGAAAAATCATTTGTAGAATTAATTACTTTACCTTTTTTAAGAGGAATGAATAAATCATTAGTAATACCCTGTTCGGAAAGTCCAAAAACTCGTATGTTTGAGAATTCCGTAATAAATGCTTCTTCGGGGATTAAAAGTTTGTATTCATTATCACTAAGCAAAACGGGTTCATTTTGCATCCTTTTATTTTGCCATAAGATGAAGAATTCATCAACAGGTTCTGTACTTCTTATTATCAATTCTTTATCTGTAAATCTTTCGGTATAAATTTGCGGAGGTTCTCCTTTTTCCCAAATTACCTTATTTATAGAATTATAATTACCAAAACCATTAGGAACCGAATCTTTACAAGTAGGATTTGTCATCCATTCTCCATCGGCAACAATTTGATATTGGTATTCTCCGGGTTCTAAATAAAACTTTTTTTCCCAAACATATTCCTCAAATTTCATAATACATTTATCGGGATTCCAATTATTCCACTCTCCGGCTATTTTAACCTCATCATAAGATTTATACATATTGGGGTCGAAACTAATGCTGGTTTCTAATAGTTTTCGTTTTTTAAGCAAAAGTGAATATGGTTTATCTCCAATCCAAAATAACAATTCTGAAATATAATTTAAGTGATTATAATCGATGTCTAATATTAAAGCTGTGTCATTTATAGATATCAAATACTCGGGATACTGGTAACTTACTGAATCTATTAAATCTGTGTTATAAAAATAATCGCTTAAATAAATAGTGTTTTTACCGGGTTCGATCCAAATGGGCAAAAATAGTTCACTAACTGCATCGTAGGTATAAATCTCCTCATTGTTTTTATTTATATTACAGGAATTTGCAATTACCAAACATAGTATAATAAGCCAAAATAAGCATCTCATAATGATTAAATTATAGAATTTATAAGATTTTAACAGAGTAGTCTTTTTCGATAATAATATTTGCCTTTTGTTTAAGGGTGCTAACATTTAAGTGTTCTTGTTCAAGCACATTCCACCTAAAATCGTTTGTAGGTTCTTTACCCCTGTCGGCTTGAGCTTTTTTTGTTTCATGATAAGTAAGACTAATGAAAATTCCCAAGTCGATATACTCAGATTGCAAAGCATATAAACCATCAACAATAAGTACTTGCACCTTGCTAAAATCTGTAATTAAAATATCCGGCTCATCCGGGACAATATCAACACAAGGCATTGTAGCTGTTTCTGCATTTTTAAACTGATTTATATTCTTGTTCAAAGTATCCCAATCAATTTCATTAAAACCTACACTTTTAAAACCATTTCGTTTTCGCCATTCAGTCCGTTGGTGTGGGTGAATTTTATAATAATTATCGGAGTGAATAATTTTTGTTGGGATATTATGCTCGTTTACCAGCAATTTGCCAATGCAATGCGACAATTCTGACTTACCACTACCCGACTCTCCCGAAATGGCAATTACATCTCGATTTTTACGATTATTTATATAAAAATCTACAATTATTTTTGCAGCATTTTGATGCTTTTCTTTTATCAGTAATACATCTCCAAGCATATCATATATTATTTAAACTGTTTCGACAACAAACAAATATAATAGAATTTAATGAAATATCTGCTTATATTATTGAAGAATAAGCTATTACAACTAATTATATTTTTATCTCCCAATTTTATAGCCTTTAAGTGCAAAAAACATAATAAATAAATAGCAAGGAATCATAATTAGATAAGCAATTTGTGTCCCGATATGGGGCAAGTCGCTAAGTGCGCCATAAACAAGTGGTATTATAGCTCCACCGGCAATAGCCATAATTAAAAATGCAGAACCCAATTTTGTGTGTTTTCCTAGTCCTTCAATACTTAAGGGCCAAATAGCTGGCCACATTATTGCATTAGCAAATCCTAGCAAAGCTATTGATATTACAGACATAATACCTTGTGTAACAACTCCAAAGAGTGTAAAAACCACACCTAAAACTGCCATTATTGCCAGTGCTTTTGACTGAGAAATTATTTTAGGGATAGCAATTATTCCAAGTACATATCCGGCAATCATTCCAAATAAGGTAAACGATGCAAAAAATCTAGCTTTACTAATTTCGAATCCTATAGATTTACCGTATGTAATAATTGTATCAACAGCAATTACTTCAACACCTACATAAAAAAACAGTGCCATTACACCCAGCCACAAATAAGTATATGAGAAAATTCCCCTCTGTTTTTTATTTAAAGATTTATCATCGCTTTGGTGGTTACTAATTTTGGGTAAACCCGAAAACCTAATCGCTACTGCCAAAACAAATAAAACCACAGTCATTATTAAGTAAGGCTCGATTACACGATGAGCCAAAGAGTCTAATATTGTATTTTTTTCGGCAATACTCATTGTTATAATACTAACTTCAATTTCATCGGTATTTTTAAGAATAATAGCACCGAGTATTAATGGACTTAATATTCCTGCTATTTTATTTGCAAGTCCCATAATGCTCATCCTTTTGGCAGCACTTTCTATTGGGCCAAGAATTGTAACATAAGGATTTGAAGCAGTTTGCAACAAAGACAGACCGGCACCCTGAACGAACAAGCCTGTAAGAAACAAGCTATAAGTACGAGAAATTGCTGCCGGAATAAACACAAGTGAACCTATTGCCATTACGGATAAACCTAAAGACATTCCGTTTTTAAATCCAGTTTTTTCCAGTATCCAAGACGAAGGAATTGCCAAAACAAAATATGAAATATAAAAAGCAAATGCTACAAGCATAGCTTCAAAATTACTAAGTTCGCAAGCTAATTGTAAATATGGGATTAGCGTTGAATTAAGCCATGTTACAAAGCCGAAAATGAAAAATAATACCCCAATAATTATTATAGGTAGCAGATTATATTTGTTTTGGTTTCTCATATTATTAAAAGAGATTAATCATTTAACATTTTCAAAAATTCTTCTTCACTTTTTAGTTCGACTCCAAGTTTTTGAGCTTTTTCTTTTTTGCTGGGCCCCATGTTATCGCCTGCCAGAATAAAACTTGTATTTTTTGAAATACTGCTACTGTTTTTTCCACCATGCAACTCAATTATCGTTTTATATTCGTCTCTGGAATGATGGACAAAAACTCCACTGATTACAATACTCATATCTTTCAATATATCCGACTTTTGCTCTTCTCTATCAACTTTAAATTGGAGGCCGGCTTCTTTAAGTTTATTTACAAATTCTATAATATCAGCTTGCGAAAAATATTCTTTCACACTTTCTGCAATCCGTTCACCTATTTCATGCACTTCTGTAAGTTCTTCTATACTTGCATTTATTAGCAAATCAATATTAGGAAAAGCTTTAGCTAATATCTTTGCGACAGTTTCGCCTACATATCGTAAACCTAAAGCGTAGAGAACCCTTGGATATGGAACTGTTTTAGAAGATTCTATGCTATTAATAATATTTTCGGCAGATTTTTGTGCAAACCTCTCAAGTGGCAAAATATCTTCAATTTTTAGCTGATACAAATCGGCTGCATTATGTATTAGCCCTTTGTTAAAAAACAATTCAACGCTTTCTTCGCCCAGACTTTCTATGTTCATTGCCTTACGGCTAATAAAATGAATAATCTTGCCTTTAATTTGAGGCGGACAACCATTATCGTTAGGGCAAAAGTGTTTAGCTTCTCCTTCGTTTTTAATTAATTCTGTACCACATTCGGGGCAATGAGCAATGAATTTCGTAGGCGGATTTTTATGTTCTCTTACAGCAATACCAACAACCTTGGGAATAATCTCACCGCCTTTTTCAACAAAAACTTTATCGCCAATACGTAAATCAAGCAAAGCAATTTGTTCTGCATTGTGCAACGAAGCCCTTTTTACTGTAGTTCCTGCAAGAAAGACAGGCTGAAGATTTGCCACCGGTGTAATAGCTCCGGTGCGTCCAACTTGATAGTCTATACTTAAAAGTTCAGTAACAGCTTGCTCTGCTTTAAATTTATAGCTTATTGCCCAACGAGGAGTTTTAGCAGTATATCCCAGTTGTTCCTGTTGCTTGTAATTATTTACTTTTAATACAATCCCATCAATATCATAATCAAGATTTTTGCGTGCAGTATCCCAATAATTAATATAATCGAAAACGTCATCAAGGTTTTTGCATTTAATTATGTCTTCGGGAATTTTAAAACCCCATGATTTTGCTTTTTTAAGATTATCGAAATGATTATCATAAGGTAATTCTTCACCTAGTATGTAATACAAAAAGCAATCTAAATACCTCTTAGCCACTTCGCTTGAATACTGCATTTTAATACTTCCGGCAGTTGCATTTCTAGGATTAGCAAATAGATTATCTCCAGACTCCTGACGAATATTATTAAGTTTCTCGAAAGTTTTATGTGTCATAAAAATTTCACCACGCATCTCAAAGTTTTGTGGATAATCATCTCCTTTTAGAACTAAGGGAATAGATTTAATCGTTTTTACATTTTCGGTAACATCATCGCCGCGAGTACCATCGCCACGGGTAACAGCTCTTGTAAGCTTCCCGTTTTCGTAAGTTAAACTTATGGAAACACCATCGTATTTAAGTTCACAAACAAATTCACATTCTTGTCCCTCTAATCCTTGTTGCACTCTACGGTAAAAATCACTAAGTTCCTCACGAGAGTATGTATTACCCAACGAAAGCATAGGGTATTTATGATAAACGGTTTCAAATTTATTAGAAATATCGTTACCAATACGTTGAGTAGGGCTGTCAGTTTGAGCAAATTCTGGATATTGGGTTTCAAGCCTTTGAAGTTCTTTAAGAAGCTGGTCGTACTCAAAATCACTTATTTCAGGTTGAGCATCACGGTAATACAGTTCGTTGTGATACCTGATCGTATCACTTAACTCATTAATCCTTTTGCTAATATCGAGTTTTTCCATAAGTATTATTTGAAACTAACGAAAGTACAAAAGTAAAAGTGATAAACATAAACAGTATTAAATAAGTAATTCACAAATTTTTGTTTAATTGTGTTTGGGTTAATCCATACACTATAAATAAAAGTTGTTTGTTGTATGCTTTTAACTGCGAATACACTATTATAACGTGTATTTAGGATACAGTTAACCCGACAGTTGTTTTATATATTGTTATCATTTTCTAAAAATTTATCTTAAAAACTAATCACAATAACGATTAAATTTAAATAATAATTTGTATCTTGCCACAAAAAATATGTATTTCAGTACAAACATTAAACTATTACGAAAGCGTAGAAAACGTACCCAAGACGACGTGGCGTTTGCTCTTGAAATGAAACGCAGCACATATAGCGGTTACGAAAATAAGGTAGCTCAGCCAACATTAGACGCACTTATTAAGATTAGCGAATATTATCAGGTAAGTGCCGATGTGTTATTAAAAATTGATTTACTTCAATATTCAGAACATGAGTTGCGTCAAATAGAAATGGGTTCTGATGTATATGTAAAAGGGAGTAATTTGAGAATACTAACCACTACTGTAGGCAACGATAATGAAGAAAACATTGAGCTTGTAAATTTAAAAGCAAAAGCCGGATATACTCGTGGTTTTGCCGATCCTGAATACATAAAGGTTTTACCTACATTCCGTTTACCTTTTTTGTCGCGTGAAAAAAAATACCGGACATTTCAAATCTCCGGCGATAGTATGTTGCCAATTCCCGATGGTGCATATGTTACAGGTGAGTTTGTGGAGAACTGGGAAGCTATACGCAACGGCGAAGCTTGTATTGTACTTACTCTAGACGAAGGCATTGTATTTAAGTGTGTAGAAAATGAACTGAGCAAAAAAGGGAAACTTGGTTTGTATTCTCTTAATCCGGCATACGAACCATACCATATCGAAGCAGTTGATATAAAAGAAATATGGAAGTTCGTAAACTATATAAGTCCCGAAATGCCCGAAGCTTTACCCCCCGACTTAGATTTGCATAAAGCAGTTGCTAATTTACAAAAGGAGATTCTTGAGTTAAAAAGTGAGGTAAAGAAAAGTAGAGGTAATTCATGATTAGGAATGACTATTATTGCAAGATAATACAACGATGAATTAGAATATTGTTTAAAAAGTTTAACAACTTGATTTTGAAAAATTAATAATAGTAGTATTTTTGATTTTATGAAAGTTTTTGCAGAATTATATCATGGAGATTGCAAGGAGGTATTAAAGAAGCTTCCCGATAATAGTGTCGATTTAATATTTACATCACCTCCTTATGCTGACCAAAGAATAAATACTTATGGAGGAATACATCCTAATAAATATGTTGATTGGTTTATTCCAATCGGGCAAGAACTTTTACGTGTACTGAAGCCCACAGGTACCTTTGTCTTAAATATTAAAGAAAGAGTGGTAAATGGTGAAAGGAGTACCTATGTAATTGAACTTATTCTTGAAATGAGAAAACTTGGTTGGTTGTGGACTGAAGAATATATTTGGCATAAAAAAAACAGTTACCCTGGTAAATGGCCAAATCGTTTTAGAGATTCATGGGAAAGGTTAATCCAATTTAACAAGGAAAGGAAGTTTAACATGTATCAAGATGAGGTTATGGTTCCTATGGGGGACTGGAAAAAATCAAGATTAAAAAAATTAAGTGAAACTGATAAGCAAAGAGATGAGTCAAAAGTTGGAAGTGGTTTTGGAAAGAACATTTCTAATTGGATGGATAGAGAGATGGCTTACCCTACAAACGTCCTTCATTTAGCAACAGAGTGCAATAATAAAAATCATAGCGCTACATTCCCTGAAGCATTGCCAGAATGGTTTATTAAATTATTCACGAAAAAAGGAGATGTTATTCTTGACCCTTTTATGGGTTCAGGGACAACTATTTTTGTTGCAAATAGAATGCAAAGAAATTCAGTCGGTATTGATATAGTACAAGACTATTACACCATGGTTAAAGACAGAGTACAGACTGTTGACTATTACTTATTTGAACAAAAGACAAATTATGAACAAACTGAACCCAATGGACGTATTTCAATACGTTGAAGAAAATATTGGAACATTTCATAAAAAAAGAATTTGTAGTCTTGATTCATTAAGTCTAGCAAAAGTTCTAAAAAGAAAGAACCCTTATCTGTTTAAGGCAAAATATGTTTTAACAGCCGAGCAAATCGTAAAAAGCATTGTTGATGCACATATTTCATCAAATGAAGAAACAATATTTGGAGACTGGTTGGAAGGATTTGCAATATTCATTAATCACAAGGTTTATAA
>JAQVOJ010000011.1 GCA_028702675.1 Bacteroidales bacterium | reverse complement strand
GGTAAACTGTTTTTTGGAAATGCTGGAAGTTGTCCCTGAAAAATTTCATCCTTCGTAGTTCAAAGTCGGGTGGTTGTCAAGGTGATTTTTTTTGGTTTGGTGTCGTCTTTTAAGCTGCCGCATAACTCGTTTACAAAAACACCCAAACCCGCAAAAGCCTGAAACACAAACTCATATATCCGTGTGTTAAACATTTGTAATTAATTGTAAGCATTTATAAACGAGTTAGTGCGTTTTCTCTCGCAATATAACATAAATTTTGCAATTTCTAAGAGACTTTTAAGGATTTTTGCTTTAAAAGTAGTATTTGTACTGTCTTTTTAATCTTTTGGAAATAGTTCAGTGTAAAAACAAACATTAACGAATTATAGAATTATTTAATAAAATATTCCTACCCCTATCTCACGCAAAGTACATAGAAAAACTAGAACATTTTACTTGATTTGAGATGTAGTTCAACCGGGAATACTCGCTGGGTTCCGAATACTTTCGGAATGCAGACCGCTCATATTCCTGTATATTAGGGGGCGTAAATCATTCATTCTTTATTAAATTAATCGTTCCCGTTACAAATCCTTTTTTATCACCTTCTGATGATATTAATAAGTCACCATTTTCGTAAAATGACATTCCTTCTGGTTTATAATATATCTCAGCGGACAAAGGAATTATATTTATTAATTGTTTGTCTTTATATATTGCAATAAATCTGTCAGAAGCAGAAAGAATATACATTTCATTAGTAATTGGATGAATTGCAATTGATGAAGGATTAAAAAGGATTTTTGTAATTCCTATTTCAGGATAATTTTTAGTCAGAAAATTAGATAAATCATCAATATTTATCTCCAAATAAGGCTCAATGTTATCTAATTTGTTTGCTTTAACTCTATAAATCATTCGTTTCGAATCTATATGATTAACTAATGCATCTTTACAAGCAATATAGATATATCCATCTCTAAAGCAAATTCCTTCAATATTTAACGAATTTATCTGAAGCATTGTCTGTGATATTTTAGTTTTATTTTTAAAATCATACACAAATAAATTTCCATCACTTCTCAGAACATAAACAATGTTTTTATTAATGGCTAAATCTTCAAAATCGCCAATATCAGTAAATCGGTAAGAATTAGAAATTTCCTGTTTTTTCAAATCATATGCGAAAATGGAACCGATTTCATCTTGAATGCAGTAAATAATATTTTCAGAACTTAATGCTATACCCGAAACTTCTTTCAATAAATCGGGCATCTCATACACGCTATCGGGTTTATGGAATTTATATTTTGCGGATTTATACATGGTATTCCTTTCAACAGCATTAAAATCGAGCGTTGAAGAAATATCTATTGGTTTTATTTTAAACCACTTTCCGTCGTTTGTAAAATACAAATTCTGCTCAATTCCGTCTTTTAATATTTCAACTTTCAGAAAAGTAGTGTCATTAGTTTTTACTTGTGAAACCTCGTCAAGTGTCCAGCCTTGATATTTTTTTTCAAGTTTGCGATTAATTTTGTCTAAAGGGATTTCATTAAGGTTTACAGAGTGTTCACTAAACAACAATGTATTATTTCTTATACCTATTTCATAGCGTTTACCATCGCATAAGTATTCAACTTCAATATATCCGTCTGTAGTTGATTCGACTTCAATTATATCAGGTTTTGAACACTGCTCATATACTATTTTCAAATAGTCTTTTGAGTCTGTTTCAAATTGTTTTTTTTCGTTTGTCTGTGCGTGACATGATGTCAATTGTAGACTTGCTAAAATAAATATTAATCGTTTCATTGTCGTTTTCTTTTTATGCCCCCTAACGATTGAGGCTTGGCACATGTTGCGGTTTTTGAAACACTTCACTGACAAACCCGCTACAAATTTAATTAAAAGTTCTGAACGTACAAACACGCTCCGAACCAGCAATTGTGCTAAGCCTTTGTTGCCAACTGGCGTTTCCGTCAGTCTGCGGGAGAACCGTTAGAAAACCGTACTATCTGAAAACATTTCTTTCGATAACGTCTGTTGTCAGTCCGAAATGTTTAATTACTTGAACCGTGTACTCCTCATTTTCAAAAATTACCGCTCAGTTATTTACGCAATTAGGCAAATGGCTGTTTGGTTTTGTTTGCAAGGCTAAGCAGGGTAGGAACAAAAACAATCTGCCATTTAGCCGAGCATTATTTAACCGGAAAACCAAGAAAATCTCATTTGAAACTCAAATGTTTTAAAAGCTTTTATTTATAAAGGCTTTAATAAATCATGTTGCATAGGTTATCTTTTAGGTTTTACAGGTGGTGTTCCTTTAATTCTTCTTGGTGGTGGTGGTGGTGGTGGTGATGCTGGTTTTTTTGACATAGTTAAAAATTTAAAAAATTAATAATTCCGATAATAAAAAGTGCTATTAGGCTAAAAAATATAAACATTCTCGCCTTGGCATAATAATCTGCTCTTTTGTCATTTATTTTTTGATTATAATCTGTTAGTTCAATGTAATAAGCTTTCATTATTTTTGAAAAATCATTGCAACAGCTCATATGTGCATCATTTCTTTTCTCAGTATAACTTACTTTGTCACTAAATTTATAGTGATGACGAAAAAGTGTTTTCTCATGTTTATGTAAATCACTGGTGTATGGTAAATATTCATATTTGCGAGTGAAGCTATGGAAGACTAAAACTAAATACCATATAGATAAGATTATTGTTATAAGAAAAACAAAAATAAAAATCAAAAAAAGATAATCAAATATGGTTTCTAAAACAAACACTCCTTCAGGGTAGTAATCATTAAGTAGAAAGTATGCACAACCAATAAATATTATAACTAGTGTAGCAGGATATTGAATTATCTTATCATAAGACATGCGCCTGGCGTGTTCATTATAATAAAGTTCTTTATAAAAACTAATTAATTTCTCATTATCTTCCATTGTTAAAAGTTTTTAGACTAATTTTCTAAAATAATTAAAGCTTGGCTATAGTAAAAATGTATTTATATTTTATTCCAGTCATCAAACTTTTTTTCAATATCATTATTGATTTGGATAACAATATCTAGTAAATTATCCCTATAGAAAGTTTCTAATGAAACATCTGAAATCAAATCGGGGTTGCCAATGCTATGGTGCTGACCTTCAAATTTTTGTAATTCCTCTCTAATGTTTTTATCAAAATAAAAATAATTGGATTTTACTTCTTTATAATAGTGTCGCATGATTTGTATAAAACTTGTTTTACAGTCGCTATCAGGAATATAATTGTAAAAGCAATGCGAAGTAAATTCATATAGTTTAATATATGCCAAACGTTTTCGTTTATCATATAGTTTAATTTTTTCTATTTTTATCTGTGTTTTTCGACTGAGCTTTTCTTTAATAAAAATACTTATTAGCGATACAGCTGCACCAACAATAATCGAAACTAATACTATCAATGTATCCATAGAATTATTATTTTATTTCTGTAATTAATAACACTTCCTCCTCACTCAAACCATACAACTCATAAACAACAGAGTCAATGATTTCAAGACCATTTTCTAAAGCAATTTCATCCATTATAATCCTGTCAACAATGTTTTCTATTTGAATTGTTTGTTCGGTTGTCATAGATTTTATTGGAATTTTTTTAGCATTCTCGATTAGGATTTTCTGGAACAACTCTTTTTCAATGTCTAGATATAAATATTTATGAATGAAATTTATTAGAGACGAGTTTAATAATGCTGTTAATACTTTGGGAGAAACAGTTTCTCTTGGAATGATAGAAAACCCAATCTGAGTAAAATAATATGGTTTGTCAGTATAACCTGCAAAAATTCTCGGCGGTTGACCTGAAACAATTTGGCGTACGATTACTCGAGAATCTGTAAAAAATCTTTCTTCACGTGGAGCACCGAGCCATTCGCCATATTTTATATATTCTTTGATTTCATCTTTAATTTTAAATTGAATTATGTTACTACCTGAAATAATCGGTTTATATGTTTCATCATTTTTTTTATCAGAGTGAAATTCACGATTTTTTATTAATTCTTGTGTATGTCCTTTGTATTTGTCATAAGGAGTAATACCCAAAGTGAAATCTGCTATTTCTCCCAAAATTGCAACATCTGTATGACATTTTTTTATGATTTGCTGTATGTCATTGTTAAGATATATGTTGAATTTTAGATTTTCGAAAAGACACCAAATCTCTTTGTTTATTTTATATATTAAGTTATTGTCGATTTCATCTATATGCTCATCTTTCTGATAGCGAATTACAGAAACATTATTAGACTTTAACTCCTTAGTAAATGAAATAATTATTGTTTCAACAATTGCGTCAGGAAAAACTTTTTCAGGCAGTTTTATAATTGAATTTACGTCATTAAATATCAAATTGCGAATCGCTTGATAAGATGAATTAACTAGGATTGAGTTTGGAATAATAAATGTGAAATTTCCATTCTTTTTCAGAATGTTATGGCTTAATTCAACAAAAATAGAATAGAGATTTATCCGATTGCTAGCAGTAGGATATGCTCTGAAATAATATTTTGCTTGTTCTGAATTTAGTCCTTTGATGTCAATATACGGCGGATTCCCAATCACCACATCAAACCCTACAAACTCCCCATCATCATTTAACACTTCCGGAAATTCAAATCTCCACTCAAAAGCATTTTCGTAAATCTTGTTATTTTTGATTTCTTTAATAAGATTTTCTTGTTTTTTGATTTTTTCTGTTAGTTTTTTCGCTTTTTCGTCAAATTCCTTTTTCTCTTTTGCGGTTTTTTCAAACAAAGTAATAGTGGTTTGATTTACCAAATTGTCAAGTTCGCCTTTCCATTTGCTTAATTCTTTGATTTCTTTGCTGTTTGCTGCTATTTCTGAACGAAAATCTGTTTTAATGGTCTTGATTAATTTTTCCATTTCGTGTTTTTGTTCCTTGTTTTCAGCATTACGATAGGTCTGAACAGCAATACGATACATATCAATTGACCATTTAGAATTTTTCAAAGCTTGTTTTAAATCTGAGTCAAGCGAAAAACGGGAAACCAAAGAATTTCCGCACTTTATGTTAATGTCAATATTTGGTAAAGTTTCAAGTTCTGTTTCGCTTTTGTAATACGCATTTTTCAGCAATTCAATCCAAAGTCGTAAACGGCATATTTTTACAGAATTAGGATTTATGTCAACTCCGAAAAGACAGCTTTCAATTATGGTTTGTTTTTCATGGAATAATGTTTCCTGAACTCTCTGACTTTCTTTTGAACTCGGATTATATTCGAATAATTCACCATCTTCGTCTGTTACAATTAATTCATCGTTTACAACTTCAATTTGATATTCTTTCAATCTTTTGCCGTCTCTGTCCTGCAAAATTTTCAAATCGTTTTTAACTGCAATTATTTCATTCAATGCAGAAACAAGAAAGTGTCCGGAACCAACGGCTGGGTCACAGATTTTAATTGAATTTACAATGTCATTTGCTTCTTGTCTATTTTCAATTTTGTCATAAATTGAATCCAAATTTTCACAATTCCAGCCTTTTGTTTCATTGAATTTCTGTAAAACTGCTCTCCTGATTGTTTCACGGCACATGTACATTGTTATAAATCCGGGAGTAAAAAACGAACCGTCTTTATAACCGTTGATTTTTTCAAAAATCAATCCAAGTACAGATGCGTTTATCAGAGTTTTATTGTCTTCCTGAATATCTTCAGCTCCCTCACTTGAAAAATCGTAAGAATCCAAAAACTCAAACAAATATTCCAATGTTGTCAATTCGCCAGTTCTCTTTTTTCCTGTGTTGTCTTTCAGTACGGTTGATGAAAGGATTGGGAGTTTTTTGTCATCTCTCAAATTGCTTATTAACAGTGTTGTATGCTCAATTTCAGTTGGTTCAAATAAAGATGAATTTAAGAATGGGACTTTGTCAAATTCTTTTTTTACATCTTCGTTTCTGTCATTATATTGTTTAGCTAATACTTGAAAGAATAATGTATTTAAGTCATCATAGTTTTGTATTTTCTTAAGGTTTAAAACCGAATAGTCTTTATTTCCTTTATGATATTTTATTAGCTGTGCCTCAAGAAGTTTTAAAAACAATATTCTGTTTATCCAAGTAATTGACAATTCAAGTCCGACTGAAAATAGTCTTTCTTTCATAGTTTCACCATATTGTCTTGGATTTTCAAGTCTGTTGATTTTGTCTAAACTGTCAAGTTGAATTATTGCATTTTCAATTAACGAACCACTATTTCTTTCATTTTCAGGTTTTCTTTCAATCAGTTTTTTACTTCCTTGTTTTGTTTCAGTCAGACCGATTATGTGCAATAATTCAGAATAAAATCTTTTGTCGAGGCTGTTACTGTCATTGACAAATGGTAATTTCAGCAAGTGTTCCGGCGAAAATAGTTTAAAAAGTGCAACTAGCTTTGTGTCGTCCCTTTTGTCATCGTTTCTCAATGGTTTTTCGTACTCTCGCAAGTCAAAGTAAGTGAAAACGATTTCAGATTTAACATTTTCAACAAAGGGTTTCGCAATTTCAGAATAGAAAAAATCTGTTGTTTTTCCTGACAATCTTCCTTCTTCAAAGTCTGTAAATTGCTTCACTAGGTTTTTATTGTTGGCGAACAATTTTTCAAAAACATTCACTTCAAAAACGAACCACTCGTTAATATTAGTAGCAATTATATGTTTGATGTCAAGGTTTTTCTCAGAGATTCGCTCTCTCAGATAGTACAAAATAAGTTCATGAAACGCTTTCACGTTGATATTCTCAAGGCTCAGCATTTCAGTTTTATTTGAGGATTTTTTCGCTTCAATGATTACTCCAACTGTACTTTTTGAATCTTTTCCGTTGTAAATTACTAAGTCATTTCTTCCTTTTGTATTTATGAAATTTTCAGACTGGCGATAATAAGTTTTTCTCAGAAATTCAGAAATCAAGTTTTTATGAAACTCTTCAGATTCATTCGGATTTAAACGATCTAAAAGTTCAATTAAATTAGATTTAAACGTTTCAATGTCTGACCGATTTGGTTTCAGTTTTAGAAACGCTTTATTTAGAGATTTTCTTGGTTTTAATGCCTTCAATTCCATTGCACGGTAATTTTTTCTTTAAATTTTTTCATTGGTAAAAATAGCCTTTAAAGCTTGATTTTACAAATACACTTTTCAACACGGTAATTTTTCTTTTTCTTTCAGATAACACACGGTAATTAATGCTTTTTCAGACCGTTTCATTTTAGTTTTCAACAAACTCTTTCACGGTTCAAGTAATTCACGTTAGTTTAAGTACGGTTTTTTCAGGTTACTTTTACACTCTTCCGTCAGTCGAAGGGAGCTTGTTGGCAACTCGTTTACAAAAACACCCAAACCCGCAAAAGCCAGAAACACAAGCTCATATATCCGTGTGTTAAACATTTGTAATTAATTGTAAGCATTTATAAACGAGTTAGTGTATTTTTTTGCAATATAACATAAATTTTGCAATATATAACAGGTTTTTATGGTATTTTGCTTTTTAGATTTAAAAGTAAGCATTGGTCGATAAATGTTTTGTTTTGTGAAGTAACTACAATTGCTATAACTAAATACACCTTGTATGTTTTACTAAATCTTAGAGATGATATAATCTTTACTCATAGTAGAAAGCATGGTATTCATTTATTTTGCAAAAGAAATATTAATAGATCAATTCCGAAAAAAATATTGAACATTTACTAATTGACAAACAGTTTTATTATCTTTAAAAAAAATCAAAATAATGGAAAACATAGTTTCTCAACAACGGGATTTTTTCAAATCAGACAAAACAAAAGACTGTAATTTTAGAATACAACAGCTGAAAGCATTAAAAAAGGTTTTAAAATCAAATGAAAGCTTACTTACCGAAGCTATTTACAAAGACTTTAAAAAATCAGAATTTGATTGCTACACTACCGAACTGGCACTATTATATTCTGACATCAACGAAGCATGTAAAAAATTAAAATCATGGTCAAAAATTAAAAGAGTAAGTACAAACTTGATTAATTTTCCTGCGAAAAGCAGAATAATACCTGAACCTTACGGAGTGTCGCTAATAATTGGAGCATGGAATTATCCATATCAACTTTCGTTTGCTCCGGCAATAGCAGCAATAGCAGCAGGCAATACTGTAATTCTAAAGCCAAGCGAAATCCCTGTAAATTCAAGCAAAGCGATAAAAAAAATTGTAAACGACAATTTTAAGTCTAATTTTTTTCATGTAATCGAAGGTGGAGTACAAACAACTCAGCAGCTTTTAGGATTAAATTTCGATAAGATATTCTTTACAGGAAGTCCGAAAGTTGGAAAAATCATTTATCAGGCAGCAGCTCAACACCTTACTCCCGTAACACTTGAATTAGGTGGCAAATCTCCTGCAATTGTTTGCGAGAACTCTAATATTGAGGTAAGTGCTAAAAGAATAGTTTGGGGCAAATTCCTTAATGCAGGACAAACCTGTATAGCTCCTGATTATTTATTAGTACACAAAAACATTAAGGACAAATTGATTAGTGCTATTATTAGTGAGATTGAGAGATGTAATTATAGTTTCGCAAACAAAAATTACGTTCAAATTATTAACGAAGCAAATATGCATCGTCTTGTTGCATTACTAGATAAAAATAAGATCATCTACGGAGGAGATTATGATATTTATGAACGATACTTTGCTCCAACTCTTATGTCGGATATAACATTCGATGATAAAGTTATGCAAGATGAAATTTTTGGTCCTATTTTACCAATTATAGAATTTGAGAAAATAGAAGAAATATCCACAAAGCTTAAAAATTTACCCAAACCACTTGCAAGTTACTTATTTACCGGAAACAAAAAGCAAGCACACAGATTATTTAATGAATTGTCTTTTGGCGGTGGTGCAGTTAACGATACAATAATGCATATTACAAATAGCAAATTACCTTTTGGAGGAGTTGGCAACAGCGGTATTGGCTCATATCATGGCAAGTCAGGGTTTAATGAATTTACTCATTACAAAAGCATTTTAAAAAAATCAACTTGTTTTGAACCGAATTTGAAATATTCACCATACAATGAAAAAAAATTAAAACTAGCCCGAAGAATAATGGGTTAAACTTATAGTGAATCATCAATTTCAGGATTATCAGCAGGCTTAATAATTACTTTTTCATTTTTACGATATTCTTTTGGTAAATCCTGATTTTTAATACGTGGTAAAAAAATTGTAACAAAAATAAAAAGTCCAAACACCATTACAACTACACCGCTAATTTTATTAACATAAAGCAAACGTCGGAGTTTAAACTTTTTACGAAATACACTTACTAAAGTACTTAATGTAAACCACCAAATTATTGCCCCTGAAATTACTCCAAAAATCAATACAAATACAGAAATTAGAGACGCATTACCAGCTAACAATCCAAAACCGGCAAAAACAATCCCAAAAACAAACAATCCAACAGGGTTTGAAATTGTTAAAGCAAAAGAAGTAAGAAAATCCCCCCATAGCCCCCTACCCTTTGTTCTCATTTGTTTACGTAGCTGTTTTGCAGGGTTAGTCGTAAATAATTTATATCCAAAATAAAAAACTAAGATTCCGCCTAAAACTTTAACAAAACTCTGGTATTCAACAACAAAATCGATAATAAAAGAGACTCCAAAACCTGCGATCACAGCATAAAAAGCATCTGCAAGAGCGGCTCCGGTTCCAGTAACAAAACCACTAATACGTCCCTTGTTAAGAGTTTTATTTACACACAAAACTCCAACCGGTCCCATTGGGATACTGGCAGAAATACCTATAATTATACCTTTCCAAAACAGGTCAATAAACATAGTTATAAATTTGCCCGAAAATACATAAAGTTTTTTTTTGATTAATACTAAATAATCTAAAATATGTACTTTAGCACAAAATATGTTTTATGAACTTATCATTTGATGATTTAAAAAACTTTTTGGAGGAAAAAACTGATTTATATAATCGTCAGGATTTTATAAAAGACGACCCTATACAAATTCCACATTCGTTTAGCTTAAAACAAGACATTGAGATATCAGGATTATTAGCTGCTACTCTTGCCTGGGGTAAAAGAATAATAATAATCAACAGTTCTCGTAAACTCATGCAATTAATGGACAATCAGCCATACGATTTTGTCATGAATCACAGCTATAATGACTTAAAGGTTTTCAAAAACTTTAAACATCGAACATATAATTCAAACGATGTAATATTTTTTATTAAAGGCTTAAAATCTATATATCACGAATATAATAGTCTTGAAAATGCTTTTGCAGGAAATGAACCTTATGTTGGGATAATCAATTTTAGAACAAAAATGATGCAAACAGCACATGAATATCGTTCTGAAAAACACATAAGCAATCCGGCTAAGGGCTCTGCTGCAAAAAGACTAAACATGTTTCTAAGGTGGATGGTTCGTAAAGATAAATCTAATGTTGATTTTGGTATTTGGAATAACTATAAACCCTCCCAACTATACATACCACTCGATGTACATAGTGGAAGAGTTGCCAGAGAGTTAGGATTGTTGAAAAGAAAACAAAACGACAAGAAAGCCGTAGAAGAATTAACTGCCAAACTACGAGTTTTTGATAGCAACGATCCCGTAAAATATGATTATGCTTTGTTTGGTTTAGGAGTATTCGAGAACTTTTAATATGGGAAAGCAAGAGTTCATTTTTAAGCAATTTAAGATAAATCAAGACAAATGTGCCATGAAAATTGGTACAGATAGTGTGTTATTAGGAGCATGGGCGAATATCCCATCTAAAGGCAATTTTCTTGATATTGGAACAGGTACGGGTGTTTTAGCATTAATGATGGCACAAAGAAGTGAAGGAAGAATTAAAGCAGTAGAAATTGATAAAAATGCATCTGATCAAGCTTACATAAACTTTAAACAAAGTAAATGGAGTTCAAAATTATCAGTAATAAATGCAGATATTGAAAACTTTAATCCTGACATTAAATTTGATTATATTATCTGTAACCCTCCGTTTTTCAGTAGTCCTAACTCTGATATAATAAAAAACAGACTAATTGCCAGACATGATAATGAATTAAGTTTAGAAAAACTTTTAGCTTGTGTTACAAGATTACTATCGGAATATGGTAAGTTTGGATTTATTTTACCCATTACACAAGCCGAAAACTTAATATCTAATGCAAATATTCATAGCTTGTATTGTACAAAAAAATCATTCGTAAAACCTACACCTCAAAAAGATGCTCACAGAATAATGGCTGAATTACAAAAGACAAAATCTGATTGCTCTTGCGAAACAATTATAATTGAGGAATCTGGCAGACATCAGTACTCCCAAAAATATATAGCTCTAACCAAAGAGTTTTATTTATTTATGTAACTAAACCCATCATCCAAAATATTACAAATTCAACTTATACCTATAACTTCCGTAATTATTGTTATTTGTAATTTGATATTTGGTTATTGCTATTTGTTATTTGGATTTTGTTATTTGATATTTGTTATTTGTAATTTAAAACTTAAGATGCTTAACCGAACGACCTTCATTCTTAATTAGTTTTAAACTATTTATCCCAATTTTCAGGTGATCTTCCACAAAGTTTTGAGTTACACGAGTGTCACTCTCTTCGGTTTTAATTCCGGTACCAATCATTGGCTGGTCCGATACAAGCAGAAGTGCACCCGATGGAATTTCGTTTGCAAAGCCAAGAATAAAAACAGTAGCAGTTTCCATATCAATAGCCATTGCTCGGGTTTTATGTAAATACTTTTTAAAACGTTCATCGTATTCCCAAACTCTTTTATTTGTAGTAAAAACAGTTCCGGTATAATAATCACGACCATAGTCCCTTATAGAAGTAGAAACGGCACGTTGAAGCATAAAGGCAGGCAAAGCAGGTACTTCGGGTGGCAAATAATCATCACTAGTCCCTTCGCTACGTATGGCAGCAATTGGCAATATAAGATCTCCTAATTCATTTTTCTTCTTCAAACCACCACATTTACCCAAAAAAAGTAATGCTTTAGGACTAATTGCACTTAATAAGTCAATTATAGTAGCAGCATTAGGGCTACCCATACCAAAATTAATTATTGTTATATCATCAGAAGTAGCGTTTGGCATATTACGGTCCATACCAATCACAGGGACATTATGCCATTTCGCAAAAAGGTCAACATAAAACTGAAAATTTGTTAATAGAATATATTCTCCAAACTCATTAAGCTTTTTGCCTGTATATCTAGGTAACCAATTTTCTACTATTTCTTGCTTTGTTTTCATAATTGATATTTTTTAATAATTTTAAAACTCAATACCTTTTCTTGCAACAACACCATTATTATAATAATGTTTAATTTCTTTCATTTCTGTTACTAAATCAGCTATATCGTACAATTCTTTTGGAGCATATCTACCCGTAAGTACAATTTCACATTTTTTGTTTCTCATATCTAATGTTTCGAGAAGTTCGTTTATGGTAAACAAGTTATAATATATCGCTATACAAACTTCATCGAGGATATATATATCATAATTGTTACTTATTAAGGCTTCGGCAGTTTTTTGGAGTCCATTTCTTGCAGCATCAATATCTTCTTTTGCAGGCTCTCTGTTTATAAAACAATCTCTTCCAAACTGATGCAATTCAATTTCGGGTATCCTATTATTAATAATATCTAATTCACCATAATGCATACCTTTTACAAATTGGGCTATATAAACCTTTCGTTTATGTCCAGTAGCACGTAGAGCAAGTCCAAGAGCTGCAGATGTTTTACCTTTTCCGTTACCGGTATATAAGTGTATTTTACCTTTTTCCATATTATAACAGCTATTTTTTAAAAAAACACTTAATCATGCAACAATATTATTCTTTAAAAAGTGAATCAACGAATTCTCTTCTGTTAAAAATTTGCAAATCGTCTATTCCCTCTCCTATTCCTATATATTTTACAGGAATTTTAAATTGGTCGGAAACGCCAATTACAACTCCACCTTTGGCAGTACCATCAAGTTTAGTTACAGCAAGAGCATTTACTTCTGTGGCTTTAGTAAATTGTTTTGCTTGTTCAAAAGCATTTTGCCCTGTACTTCCATCAAGGATAAGAAGGATTTCGTGAGGTGCATCAGGGATAAGTTTTTGCATAACCCGCTTAAGCTTTGCAAGTTCATTCATCAAATTAATTTTATTATGCAACCTACCGGCAGTATCAATAATTACTACATCTGCATTATTATTTTTTGCTTTACTTAAGGTGTCATAAGCCACTGATGCAGGGTCGCTGCCCATACTTTGCTTTACTATAGGAACCCCGACTCTTTCTGACCATATTTCAATTTGCTCAATAGCAGCTGCCCTAAAAGTATCGGCAGCTCCAATATAGACAGATTTTCCTGCATTTTTATATTTATAAGCAAGCTTTCCTATTGTCGTTGTTTTGCCAACACCGTTAACACCCACCACCATTATAATATAAGGTAACTTATCTTTAGGCAAATCCCAATCATTATAATCAGGTGTTGCTTTTTCTTCGAGAAGCTCAACAATTTCTTCTCTTAATACAGTATTAAGCTCATTCGCATTTATATATTTATCTTTTGCAACACGAGCTTCAATTCTTTCAATAATTCTTAATGTAGTATCTACCCCAACATCAGATGTAATCAGGACTTCTTCCAGCTCATCAAGTACATCTTCGTCAACTTTAGATTTTCCGAAAACACTCCGATTAAGTTTTTCTAAAACCCCTTTTCTGCTTTTCGACAATCCTTGGTCAAGCTTGTCTTTTTTTTCCTTGTTAAATAATCCAAATATAGCCATATTTTATCAGAATAGTATAAGATAGCAAATATAGTGAATTTTTATACTTTTTATAAAACAAAAAACGTCTGTAATTAAAAATACAGACGTTTACATAATTATAAAACTTTTTATTTTTATTTTTTTTCAAAAAATTCTTTAACATGATCGGCATGTACAATATCTTCTTTAAATTGATAAGCACCGGTTTTTGATGACTTTATCATTTTAATACATTTTGCATATTCTTTACCTTCGCCTGATTTTAATGTTGCAACAACTTTCTTTGCCATAACTTATATTATTTAATTTCTTTATGAACAGTTACTTTTTTAAGTATCGGATTATACTTTTTTAATTCTAACCTATCGGGAGTATTTTTTCTATTCTTTGTAGAAATATATCTGGATGTCCCGGGCATACCGCTATCTTTATGTTCGGTGCATTCTAAAATGACCTGAACTCGGTTTCCTTTACCTTTTTTTGCCATTGCCTGATTCTCCTGTATTAATAATTACTAATATAGCCTTTGCTCTTAGCAGCTTCTAAAGCCGACTTTAAGCCTTTTTTGTTTATGGTGCGAATACCTTTAGCTGATACTTTTAAAGTTAACCAACGGTCTTCTTCTTCCAAATAAAACTTTTTCGTCATCAAGTTAACTTGAAAACGTCTTTTCGTTCTACGCTTTGAGTGAGAAACATTGTTTCCTACCATCGCTGTTTTTCCTGTAATTTGACAAGCACGTGCCATAATAATTCTCTCCGTTTAAATTTTCGGACTGCAAAAATCGTGTTTTAATTTGAAATACCAAAATTTTTAAGCATAAAATATTGAAAGATATTAATATTTTTTTGTTGATAAAATTTTCAAATACTAATTTTTTAACTAAATTTGCTTAAATATTACAATTAATTGCATTATTAACAATGAGTTAAAAATTAGTGAAATTTATCATTCTTTGAACAATAAACATCTTATTTTTCGGCATAAATTATGTTATATAAACATTCGCTATCAGATAAGTGGTTAATTTCTTTTTTGCTGAATGTATTTAATAACTAATAAAATGATATGCTTTATCTTTTAAAACAAAATAAACTTTTGATATGTTTGTAATTATAAATTAAATATTTAATCCTATGAAAACTAGAGTATTAACAAGCATTCTGATTTTTAGTATGCTAATGATTTTGTTCACTGCGTGCCCATATTCATCTTCTGTTCCTCTTAGTAATCCAGATGTAGAAGTTGATCCTAGCCTTTACGGTAAATGGTTAAAAGAAGACCCGTACAGCGACTTCCCTAAGTATTATGTTTTTGATAAAATTGATGGGAAAAAGTTTAAGGTAGAACAATATGAATTCAACACAACCGACAGTATTTATTCTGTATCGGGAACTTACGTTTGTCATTTTACGCAAATTGGGGATATAACTTTTGCAAACATGCATCAAGATGGGATGTATTATTTTTATAAAATTGAGTTTCCTAGTGCCGAAGAGTTTTTACTCTACGAAGTAACAGATAATATTGATGAAGTCTTTAATAACTCAAAAGAAATCTATGATTTTTTCAAAAACCATAAAGACTTGAGTTTCTTTTACAATAAGGAAGAAGAAAAATACATTTATACGCCTGAAGAATAGCGTATAAACATATTTTTCAAAAGAAATATGGTTTTACCAATTTAAAACTTGAGCAAAAATTAGAGGTGCTACTATAGTTGCATCAGATTCTATAATATACTTTGGTGTAGATGCATCAAGTTTTCCCCAAGTAATTTTCTCGTTAGGTACAGCTCCTGAATATGAGCCATAACTTGTAGTTGAATCGCTGATTTGGCAGAAATAAGCCCAAAACGGAATATTATCCCATTCTAAATCCTGTATCATCATTGGCACAACACAAATAGGGAAGTCTCCGGCTATACCGCCACCAATTTGGAAAAACCCTATTCCCGCATTGCAATTTTCACGATACCATTTAGCAAGAAAAGTCATATACTCAATACCCATTTTAAGAACCGAAACTGAGATATCGCCACGTATAACAGCAGCGGCAAACATGTTTCCTAAAGTACTATCTTCCCAACCCGGTACTATAATAGGCATATTTTTTTGAGCAGCTGCATACAACCACGAATTTTTAATATCAATTTGAAAATCATCATCTAACTCACCCGAAAGAAGTAATCTATACAAATATTCGTGCGGAAAATATCTCTCACCTTTTTCTTGAGCATCTTTCCATAATCTCAACAGTTTTTTTTCAATTTTTCTAAATGCTTCATCTTCGGGAATACAGGTATCGGTAACCCTGTTCATGCCTTTATTATATAAAGCCTGTTCATCTTCGGGCGACAAATCTCTGTAATTGGGGACTCTAACATAAGAATTATGAGCCACAAGGTTAAAAACATCTTCTTCAAGATTGGCACCGGTTGTACTAATTATATGAACCTTGTTTTGCCTAATCATTTCGGCAAGAGATTTTCCAAGCTCTGCCGAGCTCATAGCACCTGCTAGAGTTATCATCATTTTACCATCTTTATTAATCAAAGATTTATACGCTTCGGCAGCATCTACTACCACAGCAGCATTAAAATGTAAAAAATGCTTTTTTACAAATTCTGAAATTGGTGAACTCATAATTTTATTTTTTATTAAATATCATACTTAAAAAACGATAATATAATTTTGCTGAAAAGAATTCAGAAATGTTTTCTCCTTCGATTGGTGAAAGCTCAGTGATATCAAAACCTACAATATTACACTGTTTTGCTAGATTTACAAGCAATTCGTTTACTTGATACCAATACAATCCACCTGGTTCGGGAGTACCGGTTCCAGGTAGTACTGAAGGATCGAAAGCATCTAAGTCGATAGTTACATATACATTTTGCGTACACATTTTCATTAGTTTTGGGATCCAATCAGTACTATCATGAATTTTATGAGCCCAAAAAACTTTATCCCTATTCAAATAAGGCAACTCAATTGAATCCATACTACGAATTCCAACCTGTATAAGATTAGTATATTTTGAGGCTTCGTGCAAAGCACATGCGTGATTACAAGCACTTCCATCGTATTCGGGTCGTAAATCACTATGGGCATCTAACTGCACTACGCTCAAATCCTTATAATGGTTTCGCATGGCTCTAATTGCACCTATACTTACAGAATGCTCGCCTCCTATCATTGTAAATAATCTACCTGTTTCCACTATTCCACATGTCTTAGTATATACAGCCTCAACCATTTCTTCAGGCGACTTAAAACCGGAAAGCTTATCTTCGATATAAATACCTTTCCGATACACTTCTGAATTTGTTTCAATATCGTACAATTCCATATTTTCGGAAGCTACAAAAAATGCTTCGGGTCCTTTATCAGCTCCCTTGCCCCATGTGCTTGTTCCATCGTATGCGACAGGCAATATACTAATTTTTGCAGATTCTTGCATTGCAAATTCTGCCGGAATACCTCCAAATGTTTTCATACTGTAAAATTAGTAATTATAACCTAATGTTTTTAACATAGATTTATAACTTTGTTCTTTACTAAACAATCTGGTAGAAATTTTTCCTTCTTCGTCTCTGTTTATAATTATATGTTTTGGTGCCGGAGTTAAACAGTGTTGAATACCCCCAAAGCCACCAATAGACTCTTGATATGCACCCACATTAAAGAAACCGATATATAATACATTTTTTGGATCATATTTGGGTAAATATATTGCATTTACATGCTGCTCCGAATTATAATAATCATCGCTATCGCATGTAACTCCACCAAGAAACACTCTTTCGTATTCGCATTCCCATCGATTAATTGGCAACATCAAAAAACGCTTGCTTGTTGCCCATGTGTCGGGTAATGTTGTAATGAAAGAACTGTCTATCATATTCCATTTTTCTTTATCGTTTTGTCTTTTCTGATGAGCAACAGAATAAATTGCTCCTCCACTTTCTCCTACAGTAAAAGTCCCAAATTCCGTATAAATATCAGGTTCAGGAACTCCATTTGATACACATGCATTTTTAACTTGATTAATTATCTCCTCTGCCATATAATCATAATCGTACTCGTAACTAAGATTGTTCTTAATTGGAAAACCTCCTCCAATATTTAAACTATCTAGACTTGGACAGATTTTTTTTAACTCACAATACACATTCATACACTTATTCAACTCACTCCAATAATACGCCGTATCTTTAATTCCTGTATTAATAAAAAAATGCAACATTTTTAAGTTAACTCGCTTATTATTCTGAATATGACTTTTATAATATGATACTAAATCCTGATATCCTATACCTAATCGACTTGTATAAAACTCAAACTTCGGTTCCTCTTCAGAAGCAATACGTATCCCAACATTCAAGTTTTTGTCTGTTGCACCTAATAGCTGATCTAACTCTACTGTATTATCTAAAACAGGTATTACGTAATCATACCCATCATTAATGAGTTCTCCAATATTTTCGATATACTCAGGCAATTTAAACCCATTACACACCACATGAAGTGTTTTATCTACAACCCCTTCATCTTCCATGGATCTAATAATATTAATATCGAATGCACTACTTGTTTCAATATGAACATTATTTTTCAACACTTCCTCCATTACAAAAGAGAAGTGCGAACTTTTTGTACAATAACATTGAAAATACTTGCCACCATAATTAGCTTTAGCCATAGCAACATTAAACCACATGCGGGCTTTTTCAATACTTTCTGAGATGATTGGCAAATATGTAAACTTTAAAGGTGTTCCATATTGCTTCACAATATCCATAAGAGGTATTTCATGAAAATATAACTCATCATCCTCAACATAAAACTCTTCTTGAGGAAAATCAAATGACTGTTCAATTAAGTCAATATACTTTATTTTCATATTTTTAATGTTTTTACATTTATTATTTTTGACAAATGTAAACTATTTACTCTAATTATATATCCATCAATTAACTTTTTATTTCTTTTCAAATATATCACTAACAAACAATGCATTATAGCTAATAAAGTAAACTTTATGAATAATGTATCGCATTTAAAAACAAAATATAGGACATTTTAAAGTCCATTTATGAACATATTTAATTAAATTGAACACACTTACATGTTATTAACCCGCATTATTCATCGCATTATTCTTGGCTGGCTCGTTACAAGTTGTTAGTCAGTGGATTGGCACGGTGCTTATGGTTTTATTATTAGCCAAATTTTGAGAAAGCTTACAATTATCTTTGTGCATCTGCTTCGTTGCAAAACTCTTGAAATATAAGGATATATCTGCAAGTTTCGACGCCTACCAGCTACACAAAGCTAATCGTATGAATAATGCGGGTTAATATGATTGTTGCATTTATCACTAACTTGCAAAAAGTAAATATTAAAGTCTCCTAAAGTTTTTAGTAAACACAACTCATTACATTCAGAATAATCAGGTTGAAGCAGATTTTGTTAATTGTAATGCAAAATAATATTGTTAAGAAAAAGGCTTAGTTAATAATGTTATTGTTGTTGGATAATAAGCACTTCCAGCAGATACAATCTTGCGACGGTAGTGAGCTGAAGCAAGGACGAGTTTTGGGGGGCGAGATTATGATAGACTAACTCATGAACTTGATATCTATACTTTTCGATAAAAATAAGAAATAGTTTTATTCATTCATCTCAACTCTATAATTTTAAAATCATTTTTTGTCTTAACATAAGTCCTTAAAATTTGCTGAACGTCTTTGTTATCTGAATAAGAATTAATGGAATCAATAACTAAATCTATATTATTCAATACAGATTTTTCAAAATAACCAAATCCGACATATTTGCCGTTTTTAATTAGCACTGTTGCTAACTCATCTTCGCATTTTCCACTTAGCACAATCAACATATCATCTTGATCGTATGAATAAGTTGACAAAAGTTTTTTGGCACGTACATTATACGAAACACTATTTTCTAATCCGATGCAAGCTCCTTTGCACTCTCCGATACCATGATAAAAGCATGCACCTGCTGTTTCGTATAACCCACACAGTTTTTCACATAATTCAAGCTCTTTGCACCAATAAGCTAAATGTTCAAAGCCCATTTTTTTACTTGAATAAGAAGTTAAAGGCAAATCAGTATTAGTGGAATTTTTATCAATTTTAAATCTTAAATAATTATGTTCGTCATAATAGTAATATAATCCGTATTGATGAATTGTTCGTCTTTGAGCTCTATTATAACACGGTTTATTTTTTTTAATCTCTTCTGACTCCAACAATAATGCAATCAATTCATTACCGGTTATTTCGTAACCAATTTGGACAATTTCTGATTTCATTCTTAAAGCTCTTTGTGTTTTATCATTGTTGAAATGAGAATAAACTCTTTTTCTAATATTCTTACTTTTGCCAATGTAAATTAAATTATCATCTGAATCATAAAAGTAATATACCCCACACTTTTGAGGTAAGTTTTTCACTTTTTCAATATCGAGAATCGGATTTAATCCTTTTAAAGAAAATCCTGAAATAAATTTTCCTTCAAAACTACTTTTATCTTTTTCTAATAATAAATGGAAAAGTTCTGTTGTAGCAGCCACATCACCTTCAGCTCTATGCCTATTATTAATTTGAATTCCAATATTATTACATAGATTACCAAGGCTATACGACTTATATCCCGGAATAAGTTTTCTACTAAGCTTAACGGTACATAGAGTTTCACGCTTATACCTGTAACCCAATCTTTCAAATTCCCGTTTCACAAAGCTATAATCAAAGCTTGCATTATGAGCTACAAACACAGTGTCTTCTGTAATTTCTACTATTTTACGAGCTACTTCGTAAAACTTGGGAGCTCCTTGCACCATTTGATTGGTTATACCGGTAAGTGCAGTAATTTGGTATGGAATTAAACATTCGGGGTCTATTAAACTTACGAACTTATCTACAATATTAGTTCCGTTGGTAATATAAATTGCAATTTCAGTAATTTTATCAGTTCTTACACTACCACCGGTAGTTTCTATGTCAATAATTGAATACAGAGACATTTATTAATTTCTGCGTTTTTTATTACTATGTTTTACCAATTCAATGTTTAAATAAGGAGGTTTTCTCATAAAGATTGCTAAAACAGCTCCAGCGGCTCCTCCTGCTATACCTCCACTCACACCCGGCAAACCAACAGAAACCATTACAGCATGTAATATCATTAATACGGCAATTATAATAAGTGCTAACAAAAATATTTTTCGCCAATTGTAAATCAACTTAACCTCTGCATTACAATATACACAATAGCGATTTGGCAATCCCTTACGCTTAATAAATACTCTTTTAAGCAAGTTTCCAGTACTGTTACAATTAGGACATTTCATAATACAAAGATACTAATGAAAAACTCATGTTAAACGCTTTTTAAAATTATTTTTCATTACTAGTACTTGTTGCTAATAAATGCCCAAGGTTCTGGACAAGCCATATTTATACTTTTATCGAAAGGGGTAATATTTATATTACTGTTTTTAGGTACTCCAAGTTTCGATTTATTTTCATTTATTTCACTTTTTATAATATTATCAATTTCATCATTTAGAATATTAAGGTAAATAACTGAATACAAAAATTATTCTTTAATAATAATTTCCTCAATTCTTATGAAAGACAACTTGGAGCTTAAAATAGTTGTCTAGAGTTAAAGTTAATAATTTATTTGAAATTATGTACTTACAATGAACGTTATCAAAGCCGATACATGCATCGGTCAATATACCAAAGATACAAAAAATAAGCTTTACATTTGTGTTTATATGAAAATATGTTTGCTATATAGCTTTAATTTTTACTGCTAGTCTAAATAAGCAGTGGATAATTATTACTTTCCGATACAAAACCGACTAAAAATAGCTCCCAATATTTCATCTGTAGAAATTGCACCTGTAACTTCACCCAAATAATGCAGAGCCTCTCTAATATCCTGTGCAACAAAATCGCTACTAATATTTGAAGATATTCCTATACGAGCCCTTTCGAGTGCCTCAACTGCTTTTTTAAATGCCTGATAATGTCGCATATTGGTTAATACTAATTCTTGATTATATCCGGGCATTTCTTTAATTACATTTATAAGTTCTTGATTTAGTATATCAAGCCCCTCTCCTGTTTTCACTGAAATCGCAATCTGTTTCCCTAACAAATTCGGCACATCTCTCTTATATATATCAGACTTGTTCAAGAGCAAAATTAATTGCTGTTCATCCTCCATTATCGAAGCTTTAATCTTTTCTAAAATCTTCTCGTTTTCTAAAACATCATCATTAATATCTAAAACCAGCAGAATAATGGCAGCTTTACTAATTCTTTGATGTGTACGTTCTATACCAAGACTCTCAACTACATCTGGGGTATCTCTTATTCCTGCTGTATCAATAAATCTGAAGGTATATCCCGAAATATTGATTTTATCTTCTATAGTATCTCTGGTAGTGCCTGGTATTTCACTTACAATAGCTTTATCTTCGTTAAGCAAATAATTCAACAAAGAAGATTTTCCGGTGTTTGGAGGTCCGGCAATTGCTACAGGAATTCCTTCTTTAACAGCATTTCCGTATTTAAAACTGTTAGTAAGTAACTTTATTCTTGTAAGAATTTTGTTTAACAATTCCAGCAATTCTTTTCGGTCGGCAAACTCAACATCTTCTTCACCAAAATCGAGTTCCAATTCAATCAGACTTGCAAAATTAACTAAATGCTCTCTAAGCGTATTAATTTCGGTGCTGATATTTCCTTTAAGTTGCTTAATAGCAAGTTGATGCCCTACCTTACTTTCTGAGGCAATAAGATCAGCAATTGCTTCACTTTGGCTTAAATCAATTTTAGAGTTAAGAAAAGCTCTTTTAGTAAATTCACCTGCCTTAGCAAGTCTAGCACCATTGTTTATTAACAATTCTATCAATGATTGCTGAATATATATTGAACCATGTGTAGATATCTCTACAACATCTTCGCCGGTGTAGCTTGCCGGAGCCTTAAAGTAAGTTACTACAACCTGGTCCAGGAGTGAATCATTGTGAAATAAATTTGCAAAATGAGCTTTTCTCGGTTTTAAGTCTATATTATCTCCATCAAAGTTTTTGATTAAGTCTTCTACAATTCGTTTCGATTCTTTGCCACTAATCCTAACCACTGAAATACCAGACTGTCCGGGGGCAGTTGCAACAGCACATATTGTATCTTCGAGAAAATTCATTTCAATTTGTTTATATTGCAAAAGTAATAATTTAGTTGATGGTTTGTTTCAATAAGTCTGATTATAAATGCAAGTTTAGTAGTGTCAACAAAAAAGGCTTATATTTGTCAATAATTTTTTTTTAAAGTATTATGAAAAAACTTAAAATTGTTGTTCTTGCAAAACAGGTTCCCGACACCAGAAATGTTGGAAAAGATGCAATGAAAGCCGATGGAACAGTAAACAGAGGTGCTTTGCCTGCAATTTTTAACCCTGAGGACATGAATGCTTTGGAACAAGCATTACAATTAAAAGATAAGTATCCGGATACCGAAATTACTATTTTAACTATGGGACCTGGACGAGCAGCTGATATTATTCGTGAAGGCTTGTACAGAGGCGTAGATAATGGAATTCTACTTACCGATAGAAAATTTGCCGGCTCAGACACTCTTGCAACTTCATACGCATTGTCACTTGCTATTAAAAAAATAGAACCAAATCTTATTATTGCTGGCAGACAAGCAATTGACGGGGATACAGCACAAGTCGGTCCTCAAGTTGCCGAAAAATTAAATATCCCACAGATTACTTATGCCGAAAGTATTTCATATCAAAACAATAATATTATTGTAAAACGTAGATTAGATAATGGAATAGAAACAGTACAATCACCATTGCCTGTGCTTATTACCGTAGGAAGTTCTGCTACAATATGCCGTGCCAGAAATGCCAAATTATTAATGAAATTTAAGCATGCCTGTACTCAAAGCGAATTACAAGAAAAAAGTAACGATTACATAATACAACAAAGACCTTATCTTAAAATTTCCGAATGGGGTGTTGATGATGTAGATGCTGATGACAAACTATTAGGTTTAAGCGGAAGCCCTACAAAAGTTAAAAAAATTGAAAACGTTGTTTTTACTGCTAAAGAATCAAAAATAATTAATGATAATGAAGCTGAAATCAATGAATTAATCATTGAACTTATTGAAAATCATACTATTGGATAAATAAACTCAATTAAAATGAATAATATTTCTGTTTTTTGTGAAATTGAAAATGGTATAGTTGCTGATGTTAGCCTCGAATTGCTCACAAAAGCATATCATCTGTCAGAAAAACTTAATTGTAAACTCGAAGCTATTGCTATAGGTAACAAACTAAATAGCATACCCAAACAAGTATTCCCATATGGAGTACATAAATTATTTCTTGTTGAAGACAGAAGGCTCGAATTCTACCAAACCTTACCTTTTACTCACATTGTTGCCGGGATCTTTAAAGAATCAAAACCGCAAATTGCTTTGATGGGTGCTAGCAATGTTGGCAGAGACTTGGGACCAAGAGTTAGCTCTAAACTTAATTCTGGTTTAACTGCTGACTGTACAGAACTTGAAATTGGAGATTTTTACGACAAAAAAAACGATAAACAGTACAATAATCTCTTATATCAGATTCGTCCCGCATTTGGTGGTAATATTATTGCAACTATTATCAATCCGGAGCATAGACCTCAGATGGCAACTGTACGTGAGGGGGTAATGAAAAAGGAAATAATAAATAAAAATAATATCGGAGAAGTTGTTAATTTAGATAGTAATAAATATCTAAATAATACTGATTTTGTTATTGAAATATTGGAAAGACATGTAGAAGAACGTTCGATAAATATAAAAAACTCGCAAGTAATTGTTTCAGGAGGATATGGTGTAGGTTCAAAAGAGAATTTCAAATATCTTTATGAACTTGCCTCTGTCTTGGGTGGCGAAGTTGGTGCTAGTCGTGCAGCAGTTGATGCAGGTTTTGCCGATCATGCCCGCCAAGTTGGACAAACTGGTGTAACTGTAAGACCTAAACTATATATCGCTTGTGGAATCAGCGGACAGATACAACACACAGCAGGAATGGATCAAAGTGCTATGATAATTTCAATTAATATCGACAAAGATGCACCTATCAACGAAATTGCAGATATAGTAATTACCGGAGATGTTTCTTCGGTGGTTCCTAAAATAATTGCTGCATATAAGAAAAACACAAAATAAAGAAACTATGGCAAATTTTTTTAACGATAATAAAGACCTTCATTTCCATTTACATCACCCTTTGATGAAAGAAATCATACCCTTAAAAGAAAAATATTATAGGGATTATGAAAATTATGATTATGCTCCTGCAGACTTCGAAGACACTATAGATTCTTATGAAAAAGTTCTGGAGATAATTGGTGAAATATGTGCCGAGATAATTGCTCCTAATGCCGAATCGGTTGATTGCGAAGGTGCTAACTTAGAAAATGGCAGAGTAACATATGCAAAAGGCACTCAACAAAATCATGAAGCATTAACTAAAGCAGGAGTTGTTGGTATGGCATTTCCACGTAAATACGGCGGGCTAAATTTTAGTATGGTACCATACGTTATGGCAGCCGAATTAGTATCACGTGCAGACGCTGGATTTGCTAATATCTGGGGACTTCAGGATTGTGGTGAAACTTTACTCGAATTTGGTTCAGAAGAGATAAAAGACAAGTATTTACCTAAATTTAATGAAGGTAATACTGCAGCAATGGATTTAACAGAACCCGATGCCGGAAGCGACTTACAAGCTGTTCAACTTAAAGCTCATTACGACGAAAACCGTAAAACATGGCTACTAAATGGCGTAAAACGATTTATTACAAACGGTGATGCAGATATTTCGCTCGTACTTGCTCGTAGCGAGGAAGGCTCAAAAGACGGTAGAGGCTTGTCATTATTCGTCTATGATAAAAAAAATATGGCTGTAACCGTAAGAAGAATCGAAAATAAGTTAGGAATTAAAGGCTCACCTACCTGCGAACTCGTTTTTAAAGATGCTCCTGCCGAATTAGTTGGGAATCGTAAACTTGGACTTATTAAATACGTAATGTCGCTAATGAACGGGGCACGCCTTGGTGTAGCAGCACAATCGGTCGGATTAGCAGAAGCTGCATATCGTGAAGCTGAAAAATATGCATCCGAACGTAAACAATTTGGACAAACGATTAACAAATTTGCTGCTGTTTACGAAATGATTACAAGAATGAAAGTTAAATTACAAGCCATTCGTAGCCTACTATACGAAACTACCCGATTTGTTGATATGTATAAATGTCTGGACTTTATTTCGAATGAAGAAAAACTTGAACAGGAGCAAAAACAAACACAAAAGAAATTCAATCGCTTGGCAGACATATATACTCCACTTGTAAAGCTTATAAGCAGCGAATATGCAAACCAAATTGCCTACGACAGCCTTCAAATTCATGGCGGTGCCGGATTTATGAAAGATTTCCCGATTGAAAGACTTTATAGAGATGCCAGGATTACAAGCATTTACGAGGGAACTTCGCAACTTCAAGTTGTAGCTGCAATTAGAGGAGTAACTACAGGTCTGTTTCTTAATCGAATACGCTATTACGAAAATTTAAAAGTAAAACCTGAACACGAATACTTGCGAAAAATCCTGATAGAAATGACAGACGATTATCAGAAAACCGTCGAATTTGTAATTAATACCGAAGACAGAGAACTAATTGATTTTCATGCAAGACGTATGGTGGAAATGGCCGGAAATATTATAATGTCGTACTTATTGCTTCTCGATGCGCAAAGAAATGATGATTACGAAAACTCTGCTGAAATCTTTATTGATATAGTTAAAGCAGAAAATATTGAAAAAGCTCATTATATAAAAATCTTTGATGCTAAAAACTTAGGTAAATTCAAAGCTTAAATTATCAATTCATTTTGAAAAGACTTGATTATATATTCTTTACAATTCTTTTTATTTGTTTAATAATATCAAGTAAACAAAAATCAATAGCACAATCTACCGAAATTGATAAATCTGAAATCATTTGTATCTGGAAAAATACTAAGCATAATGCTTTTCCCGATTTATGTTTTTATAATGACAATTTTATTTGTTCTTTTAGAGAATCAGACACACACCTACCGGAGATAGACAGTAGTTATGGGAAAATAATAATAATCAATTCTGAGAATCTAAAAAATTGGAAACAAATAAAAACTTTTGAATCTAATGAATTTGATTTTCGAGATTCAAAAATGTCAATAATGCCAAATGGCACCTTATTACTTCTAATTAGTGGGATAAAATGGGAAGAAGGTAAAAACATAAATCAAAGTAATTTCGTTTCGTTTTCTAAAGACGGAATTGAGTTTTCTGATCCCGTAGAGGTAAAAATTCAGGATGAAATAAAAACTAAATGGGATTTTCTGGGGAGTATAGTCTGGTGCGATTCACTTGGTTACGCCACTCTACATCAAAGAAATAAACCTCGTAACACATGGTCTGTATATCTCTTAAAAACTTACGATGGAATTTGGTTTGATACAATAACACAATGGCAAATTAAAAACAAACCAAGCGAAGCTGATTTAAAATTTGATACTAAAGGAAATTTAATGGCTATAGTTAGAGTAGAACCTGGCAAAAATGGAAAATTTGGTATAAGTGAATATCCTTTTGAAAATTGGAAATGGTACGACACTAAAACACGCTTAGGAGGACCTGAATTATTTCAAATTAATCAAGATACATTACTTGTTGGAAGTCGTTATTACAATCCTGACATACCTTACCATATCCCAATTAAAGGTAGAGAATATGTTGGTCAAAAAACAGCACTGTTTTTAATGAATAAAGAGGGAACAATTATAAATACACTATTTCTTCCAAGCTATGGAGATTGCTCCTACCCTGCTATTCTTAAAGACAAGAACAATAATTTAGTAATTTGTTATTACTCCAGCCACGAAAAAGAAACTTCTCTATACATGTTTATTACAAGTATTTCAAAACTTATTAACAAGTATTTCAAATAATTTTTCCAATGTTATATTTGTAATTAAATTTTAATATGGCGAGATTTTCACTAATATTGACATTTATAATTTCACTTCTGTCAATTAGCAATTTATATTCTCAATTGTTTACTTGTTTGCCACGTATTCCAAAAGATACAATTATAATTGAACAAATATGGAATAGGGCAGATCATAATGCATTTACCGATTTAGAATATTATAAAAAACATTTTTACTGTTCGTTTAGAGAAGGAGATGGTCATTTACCCGGAACTGATAGCCTTTTAGGCGAGGTTTGCATTATCAGATCGAGAAAAGCACACGAATGGGAATTAATTAAAAGATTTACATCAAAAAAATACGACCTCCGCGACTCAAGAATGTCAATCACTCCAGATGGAAGACTAATGCTTCTTGTTAGTGGTATTGAATGGAAGGCTACATCCATGACAACACAAGAGACATTCGTTAGCTTTTCTGAAGACGGAATTAATTTTTCTGACTTAATGCCAGTGGTTTTAGAAGACAATATACGGGGAAAGTGGAACCTAATTTGGACTCTTGCATGGACTGATTCAGTAGCATACGCTGTTTTACACCAAAGAAATAAACCCAACAACACGTGGTATGCCTATCTTTTAAAAACATACGATGGTATAAGTTATTATAAAGTTAATAAATGGGAAATAGGACCAAAACCTACTGAAGCAAGAATCAGATTTACACCAAATGGCAGAATGGTAGCCCTTGTTAGAATTGAACCTGGGATGAATGGGCAGTTTGGAGTAAGCTCCTACCCTTTTACCGAATGGGAGTGGTTCGACACTGGATTAAGACTCGGAGGTCCTAATTTTCATGTAATAGACGACCATACTATTCTTATTGGTAGTAGGTTTTACGACCAAACCACACCATACAAAAGACCTCGTAAGGGGCAAGAATTTAAAAATCAAAAAATGGGATTATGTATAGCTGATGACAAAGGAAATATATCCAAAACTCTCGAACTAATTAGCGACGAAGATTGTAGTTATCCGGGTATTGTATTACTAAAAAAGAATAGACTATTTATCTCGTATTATTCCAGTCACGAAGGTAAAGCCAAAATATATCTGCTGCGTACTCGTCTCGCTACTTTGCTAAATAATATGGAGGATAAAGAAATTTTTAAACAATAAATTAAAAATCCACATGTTGCTATTTTTAGTACTTAATAAAAGCATGCTGGCATTTTATTTGTTATTTTTGCCCTGTTAATTTAAATTCGCAATTATGAAATATTTACTTCCTTTACTGATATTAATGTTTTTTAGCCAATGTTTATTTTCGCAAGTTGGTGATTACCACAACGATACTCTCGTCAACTACATGGATATTAATAAAAAGAAACAAGGTAAATGGATAAAAAAGCACGACAATGGTCAAATAAGATACAAAGGTCAATTTGTTGATGATATGCCAGTAGGTACGTTTTATTATTATTTTAAAGATGGCAAATTAAAATCAATGTTAGATTATGACAATAAAGGCAATGCAAGATGCGAAATGTTTCACGAAAATGGTAATATAGCTGCTACAGGAAAGTATAATAAAAATAGAGAACGCATTGGGGATTGGGAATTTCATTACGAAAATGGAGTAACAAGTGCAAAAATACCCTACGAAAATAATAAAGCTCATGGCAAAGTATTTATTTATTATACCGATGGCAGTTTGTTATTAGAATGTAACTACAATAATGGCACTCTTGATGGAGAGTATAAAAAGTATTTTAAGCATGGTGCAAGGCAAATATTAGGAACATACAAAAATGGTTCACGCAATGGTCATTTTAAGTTTTTCGATACTTCAGACAGATTAATAGAAGAAGGTCCTTTTATAAATGGATTAAGGCATGGTACTTTTATTAAATACGAAGGAGTTCAGGGACCCGACACAATCGAATATATCAATAACAAACCCGAAAACTGGGAAGAGTTAAACGAAGAATTACAAAAACAACTCGAAGATGCAAAAAATAACCAACATCGATTTAAGCATCCCGAAGATTATATCGACAATCCAATTGAGTTCTTTCGATAATAATGGATAAGTTGCAAAACAATAAAGTTCTACTTGCAATGAGTGGCGGAACCGACAGCTCTGTTGCTGCAATTTTGCTAAAAAAACGAGGATTCGATATCGTAGGAATGACTTTTAGAGCATATGATAGTATCAGAGAAGATTGTTTGCAAAAAGAAACAGGTTGCTGCTCAATAGATGCTATTTATGAAGCAAAAAATTTGGCAGAAAAATTAGGTTTTGAACATCATATTATTGATGTAAGAAAACAGTTTAAAGAAACTGTAATTAAAGATTTTATTCAGGAATATACTAATGGTTTTACTCCTAACCCATGTGTAATCTGCAATACTGAAATAAAATGGGGCAGAATGATTGAGGAAGCAAATAGATTAGGATGCAAATATCTCGCAACAGGACATTATGCTCAAATTGGTACATTAAACTCAAGATATTATATCAAAAGTGGCGTGGACACTAACAAAGACCAAAGCTATTTTTTATGGAATATACCTCAAAATAATCTTAAACGAACAATTTTCCCTTTGGGGGAGCTTACTAAAGGTAAAGTAAGAGAAATTGCAGAAAAAAATGGCTTCTCTAAAATAGCAACACAACCCGAAAGTCAAGAAATTTGTTTTATCCCAAATAACGATTATCGAGCTTTTTTAAAAGATAATGTCCCTGATATAATGACAAGCATTGGACCCGGTAATTATATCGACGAAAGCGGCAAATTCCTTGGCAAACACAAAGGATTTGCAAATTATACTATCGGACAACGTAAAGGGCTTGATATCGCATTAGGATATCCGGCTTATGTCGTAAAAATAGATTCAAAAACCAACACAATAGTTTTAGGCAACAGAGAATCTCTTAGAGCTGATAAAGCTGTTGCTAACTCAATTAATCTGATGAAATATGATAAAATCCCCGAAAACATAGAAGTATATGCAAAAATAAGATATAATACTAAAGCGGTAAAAAGCAAAATTCAACTCATTAATAATGAATTGCATATTTGTTTTTTGGAAGATGTGTTTGCTGTAACGCCAGGTCAGTCAGTAGTTTGTTATCAAGAAAATGATTTAATATGTGGTGGTATTATTAAGAAACAGAATTAATAATATGCTGTATAAAAAAGCAAGTATAAGCTTAATAAATAATTATCTTTGTAATATGTTTTATAAAGTAATAATAAGCATATTATTAATTACCTTAATTGCGGTTTCTTGTGGCAAAGACCCGGTTGAACCAACTTATTATGATAATGAATTCAAATATTTTCCGCTTGAAACCGGATCTTTTATCGATTATGAAGTTACCGAAATATATATTGATAAACCTAGTAATATTTACGATACTACAAATTATTATATGCGATGGCAAGTCGATATTCCTTTTATAGAAAGTTCAGGCGACAGTGCATATAGAATTGAAATTTTAAAATGTTTTAATAATAATACATTTGAAATAACCGATATCTGGTCTGCTAAATTAATAAATAATAGAGCAGAATTATTTGAAGAAAATTTAAGAATTGTAAACATTAGATTTCCATTATTAATTGATAAACAATGGGATTGTAATGTATATAACTCCAACCCGCCAAAGCTTATTAAGATAGCGGGAATAGATGAACACAAGCAAATTAATAATATTGGTTACGACTCTGTTTTAACTATAATACACGATGCAGACTCATCAATTATTCATAAACTATTAAGTTACGAACAATATGCTTACGGAATTGGTCTAGTTTACAAAGAAATCACTGATATAAGCTCGCAAGAAATTGAGCCCGGAGTTCCACTAGAGAATAGAATCACAACAGGCACTATCTATAAACTGAAGTGTTTTGATTATGGAACCGTAAACTGAAATATGTTAATTTAATATATGTGGATACTTAAAAAGCAAATAATAAATTATCTCTTAACTATACTTTTTACGATTATAAGTCATTCATTATTGTTATGTCAAGATTATTATCAAATAGCACCGGGAAAATATTGGGTAGAGTTTGAAGACAAAAACAATAATACATTTAGTATTAACCAACCACACGAATTTTTGAGCAACAGAGCCATAGAACGCAGAAATCGGCAAGGAATTAGTATTACTTTAAATGATTTACCCGTAAGCAACTCTTATATTTCGACTTTGCAAGACATAGGTGTTCAGGTTATTACCACTAGCAAATGGCTAAACGGAGCAGTAATAGCAACCGATGATACTGATTTACTTGATAGTATAACAAACCTATCCTTTGTTGCACAAATTGCAACACCAAACAATAGTGAATCACAAACTGATTTTAAGATTGATAAAAAATTAAGAAATAATAAATTTCTTGAGTTCAACTCATTCAAAGACCATGATTATTATAACTATGGCATTTATGCAAAAATGCAAATTAATATGCATCATGGCGAAGAACTTCATAATGCCGGATACAGAGGACAGGATATACTTATTGCGATTTTAGATGGAGGATTTTTCGGTTTATACAATAGCAATAATCTATCCTTTGATAGCATTATAGCCAATGGACAAATAAAATTTGCCCGCGATTTTGTTGAAGACACAAACATTGTTAATGTAAGTAGCACCCATGGCATGAGCGTATTATCTATTATTTGTGCAAATATATCAGGGACTTTCATTGGTTCAGCACCCGAAGCCGATTTTGCTTTAATACGAACTGAAGACGCTTCTGCCGAAAATATAATCGAAGAAATTTTCTGGGCAGCAGGTGCAGAATATGCCGACAGTATAGGTGCCGATATAATAAACGTATCGCTGGGCTATACCGATTACGACATACCTGTATGGAATCACACAAACCAAGACTTTGATGGAAACACAACATGGATAAGTAAAGCTGCAAATATTGCCGCCGAAAAAGGTATGCTTGTAGTAGTAGCAGCAGGAAACAATGGCACTTCACCACCCCCTAATTTAGGTGCTCCGGCAGATTCCTATAATGTTTTAAGTGTTGGTGCTTTACAAGCCGATAGCATTTTTGCCGATTTCAGCTCACAAGGTCCAACTGCCGATGGAAGATTCAAACCGGAGGTAATGTCGGTAGGAAAAGGTACTTATTTACAACACAATAATGCTACAGGCTTTGGCAATGGCACTTCTTTTTCAACGCCAATAATTACAGGCTTAGCAGCTTGTTTGTGGCAAGCAAATAAGAATGCAAGCAGCTATGAAATTATGGATGCAATTATTTCATCAGCAAACCTGTTTTATAATCCTAACGACTCGCTAGGATATGGTATCCCTGATTTTAATTCTGCAAATAAAATCCTGAAAGACATTGAAAAACAAAAAAATGAAAGCGACAATCAGATTTTAGCTTTTCCCAACCCATTTGCTCACAATTTAATATTAAGATTTAATCAAACAATTTATAACGAAGTTAATATCTCAATTTACAATGTTACAGGACAAATTTTATTTTGCAAAAACTATAATTTGAATAATCTACCAACAAGAATAATAAGAATAGATGATTTAAAAAATGAAATAAATGGTATCTATATACTTAAAGTAGAAACAAAAGACGATATATTTACTACAAAGATTATTAAAACAGAGTAAATGCAGGAATTTTTAACAATTAGCAAACTTAACGAGAAACTAGGACAAGTGTTGTCAGATAGTTTCAAGATGCCAATTTGGGTTGCTGCAGAGATAAACAGTATAAGCATAAATCGAAGTGGTCATTGCTATCTTGAATTAATAGATAAAAATGAAGTTTCTGAAAACATATCAGCTCAAATTAGAGGTACAATTTGGGTAAATACTTTTAGAATGCTTAAACCATATTTTGAACAATCTACTGGTCAAATATTTACAGAAGGAATAAAAGTCTTAGTAAAAGCTAAAGTAAATTTTCATAAACTTTATGGTTTAAGTTTAAACATACTAGACATTGACCCAAGCTACACACTTGGAGATTTGGCTCGCAAACGAAAAGAGATTCTTCAAAAACTGGAAGCTACCGGTATGATGGACTCAAACCGAAGCTTATCATTGCCTATGGCTATACAACGAATTGCTATAGTTTCGTCAGCAAGTGCAGCCGGTTACGAAGATTTTTTAAACGAAATCATTCATAATCAATACAATTACAAATTCACTTATAAATTGTTTGAAGCATATATGCAAGGCAACAGAACCGAATCAAGCATTATTACTGCACTTGATAATATTAACTCCGAAATAGAAAATTTTGATGTGCTTGTAATTCTTAGAGGTGGAGGTTCTAAAGCCGATCTTTCCGCTTTCGACAACTTTCAAATTGCTTCTTATATTATGCAATTCCCTATTCCGGTATTCACAGGCATCGGGCACGAAAGAGATGAATCGGTATGCGATATTGTAGCAAATTTAAGCCTAAAAACACCTACAGCCACTGCCGATTACATTGTTGCATACAATCGGGAGTTTGAAGAAAGAATTGAAGGCATTCTCGAAAACATAAAAAACTTTTCACAAGAATATTTTTATGAAAACAAAATGCTGATAAAAGATTTTACTCTTAAAATTACACATGCTGTTCCTAAAACTATAAAAGCACAATACAATTTACTTAATAAAATATCCTATAATTCGCATATTAAAGCAAAAAGCTATTTGCAAAAAAAATCAGTTTTTTTAAATAATAAAGCACATATTTTGAAAACTACCAGCCCTTCAACAATTCTTCGTAAAAGAGTACAATTAAGCAATTTACAGCATTGGTTAGGGAATTCACCAATTTCATTGCTACGCCACAAAAAAGCAGAACTCGAAAGCTATTCACAATTAATACGAATTACCGACCCCGTGCAAGTACTTAAAAGAGGCTATAGTATTACATCAGTGAACGGTAAAGCTCTAAAATCAGTAAAAAATATTAAAGAAGGTAGTATATTGCAAACTAAATTATTTAATGGAACAGTTTTAAGCAAGGTAGAAGGTTTTAAATAGCATGAAACAACTAATAACAATATTATTTATAGTTCTATCCGTTAAAGCATTTTCTTACGAAAGACCTACGGACACAACTCTACACATTGGACTACAAGCAGGTATTTGCAATAGTAAACTACGAAATTTCGATCCATATTATGCCGATTACAATGCTCGTTGGGGATATTCTGTTAACCTATTTACCGAATATCAACCCTCTCGCGAATATGCTTTTAGAGGTGGATTATGTTTTACTAATAAAGGTTTTACAAGTAAAAGTACTTTTCAAAATAGCTTAAATGAACAATTTGATACAACTATGTTTGTATCATTAAATTATATTAGTATTCCAATTTCGGCAACTTACAACTTCGGGAAACGATTTAACCCTTATATTGGTGTAGGTGTAAATTTTGGAATATTATTAAATGCCCGCCATTATGCTAAATTACCCGAATTTTACAAGAATTCGCAAGTAGAACCCTTCGACATTAAAGCAAACGAAAAATATAAAAACTTTGAGTTTTCTGTTCATGCATTAGCCGGTATTGAATACAAACTTAAACCCAATACTGCAATATTTGCAGAAGCTAAATTAGATTACGGGTTATCTAAAATATTTGAGGGTACCAACATCATTGTAGGCAACAAAATAAAAAATAATTGTTTGCACATAAATTTAGGTTTAAAAATCGGGATACCAATAAAATTAATTGTACCAGAACCCTCTTATTAATAAAAGAATATAATGAAAAAAGTTGAATATTTGTTTCTAAGGATAATAGTTTTTTGTTTTAAAATTTGCCCATACTTTTGTTTGTACATTATTTCCGATATTTTTTACATAACTATTTATTATTTCATTGCATATCGAAAGAAAGTAGTAAAAGACAATCTTGAACAATCATTTAAAAATAAAACTAAATCTGAACTCAAACAAATCGAAAAACAGTTTTATAAGCATTTGTGCGATACAACAATTGAAACTATAAAAGGTTTTTCGGTAAAAAAAGAAAAATTACTAAAACGATATCATGTTGTAAATCCCGAATTAGCTAATAAGTATTTTAAAAATAATCAGGATGTAATATTTCTGGCTAGTCATTATGGGAATTGGGAATATGGTATATTAGCAATGCCATACTATTTGAAGCACAAATTAGTTTCTCTCTATATGCCAATGAGCAATAAATACACAGAGAAATATGGTGTAATGGTTCGGCAAAGATTTGGGATGAATATGGTAAAAGTACAAGATACCAAAAGTGTATTTGAGAACAGGGATACTACACCTATAGGAGTCATTATGGCAGCCGACCAAAGCCCCTCAAATATTGAACGTGCTATTTGGATAAATTTTTTAAATCGTAAAACCGCATGTTTACACGGTCCCGAAGCTTATGCAAAAAAAACCGGCATGCCTCTATTGTACTTTAGTATAAATAAAACAAAACGTGGTTATTATTCGGTAACAATCGAAAGCCTTATAGACGATCCTATAAACGAAAAACCCGAAGAAATCACAAAGAAATATATGCAAAGACTTGAGCAGGATATTATTAACAAACCTCAATTCTGGCTCTGGAGCCATAGACGATGGAAACATAAATCGAACTAAATTAAATCTCTAATTGTTATCAATATATACGATAATAATTATATTGAATTTTCTTAAACATATCAGATTTGAATACAAAATTGTATCAGGATACATAATCATTGGTGCTTTATGGATATTATTGTCGGATAGTTTAATAAATCTTCTCTTTTCTGAACAAGCCACAAGAGCCGAAGCACAATTGTTTAAAGGATGGTTCTTCATTCTAATTACGGGATGCTTTTTATTTGGGTTTATAAGAAAATTTGTAATTAAAAAGGCTAGAAAAGAACACGAACTAGAAGATAATCAAAGAATTGATCAAGAGTTTTTACAAAATATCTCACACGAAGTTAGAACCCCACTCAATAATATCATAGGTTTTACCGAATTAATCCAGAAAAACGATATCAATGAAAAAGAACGCAAAGATTATTTAAGAATAATACAAAACAGTAGCTATAATTTACTATCAATTGTTAACGATATTATAGACATATCTCAGCTTGATTACTCTGTAAGTGAATTAGATGAAGAACCTACGAATTTAAATAAACTATTAAAGAATCTTATTATAAGTTTTGACGAAATTGCAAAAACCAATGGTATAAAATTCGATTATAATTGTTCATTAAATAAAAGTGAGGAATGGGTTATTATTGATCAAAGCAAAATTCAACAGATATTGTTAAGCTTAATAAATCATTCTTTTAAAGTTACAAAATCGGGTTTTATTAAAATAGTTTGTTCAAAATACGATAAGCAACTTAAATTTTATATCGAAGATACAGGAACAATAATATCTCCCGAATTCATCAATGAAATCTTTGATAATCCCCAAAAATTGAAATCCAGAATCCACAAAATAAATCAAGGTATTGGAATAGGGCTTTCTATTAGCAAATTGTATTTAGATGCAATGAAAGGTAGTATCAAACAAGACTCTACATATAATATCGGTAACAGATTTTTAATTAGTATTCCATATAAAAAAGCAATTGCAATTGATCAGAAACATTCTAAAACAAAAATATCAGACACTAAAAAAACCACAGTTTTAATTGCTGAGGATAACGAACTCAATTTTATATACCTTAAAGAACTATTGAAGAAATATAATTTTGAGGTAATTCGAGCATCAAATGGTAAAGAAGCTGTAGATACATGTAAATCAAATACTGAAATTGGATTAGTATTTATGGATATAAAAATGCCTGTACTAAATGGTTACGAAGCTACCGAAATAATTAAACACAATAATCCTAATCTTCCTGTAATTATTCAATCGGCTTATGCTATGGAAGAGGATTTAGAATTTGCGAAAAATGTTGGTTGTAATGCATATCTTACTAAACCAATCAATAGCCAAAAATTATACTTTGTTGTAGATAATTTAATAAACTGATTGTAGATTTGCATCAAAATTATAATGATGGAAATTACAAGATTTATTTTTAACCCATTTCAAGTTAACTCTTTTATACTCATTAATAATAATGAGTGCATTTTAATTGATTGTGCTGCATATACCGAGGATGAGTTTAATAAAGTTTTACATTATTTAAAGCATAAAAATGTTAAGCCAAAAGCTATTATGAGCACTCACGGGCATATTGATCACATTTGCGGAAACAATAGTTTTATTAGAGAATATGATATACCATTTTACATGAATAAGGATGACATTTTTCTTGTAGAAGGTGCGAAACATTACGCTTCAGCTTTTGGAATAGCAATAGAATCTCCTCCCCTGCCCGATTTTGAGCTTTTTGATGGCATGCATTACGAATTGGGTGGGGAATTAATTCAAATAATACACGTCCCCGGACATTCCCCAGGAAGCATGGCTTTCTACTGTGAAAAAGATGCATTTGTAATTACTGGTGATGCACTTTTTGCAGGCAGCATAGGACGCACTGATTTACCACAAGGAAATCACGAACAATTACTAAATAGTATAAAGAAGCAACTTTTTATATTGCCACAGCATACTGCAGTTTTTCCTGGGCATGGTCCTGACACTAGTATTGGAGCCGAAATTAGGGAAAATCCATTCTTAAAAATAAGCTACTAAGCAAAACTTGTTAAAATTCATTAAAACTACACCGCCAAGCAGCAAAGCTGCGAAACATTGATAACACTACATGACAGTTAAGATAAAAGGTGCAGAGCACCGGAACATTTTACCAAAAAATACTGGTTCCTTGAGATTTATATTTTTGATATTCTTGTCAATATCCCCGTTTATAAGCAGTATAATTATCAAGCTTCAACCTAACGACATGAACATTTTTAATTGCCGGATCAGAGTATTTAAAATCGTCTTTACCAACATAATGTTTCATAACTTTATTTAGAATATTTCGTTTTTCAGAATCATCAATAATATTCTCAAGCTTTCCATTAACCAATACAGAACGGAATTTCATACTATACGAGCATGCTACTTTTTCATTTTGAATATACATATCGGCTCCATTATAAAAAACAGCACAAACATTAGAATTATTCTTCAAAATTTCGATACGCCTACCAAACGGAGCTCCATGAAAATACAAATATCCATCACTATATGCAAAATTCATCGGTATAGCATAAGGCATATCTCCATCAACCATAGCCAAAGTACAAACCTCTACCGAATTAATAATTTCTTCAACTTCTCTTAAACTTGTTATTGGTATCTTTTTCACAATTATTTTTTAAAAATTATTTTTAAAAATACAAATCATTCAACAAATTTAAAAAAGATTGGTTATAAATGTGTGAAATTTTTAATAATTAAAAAACATATACCATGTTAAAAAAACAAGTAGAAAAATTATTGAATGAACAAACTCAAAAAGAAGCTTATTCATCGTATTTATATCTTGCAATGGCAAGTTGGGCTGAAACTCAAGGGATGAGTGGGGTTGCCGAATGGTTATACGCTCAAGCCGAAGAAGAAAAAGACCACATGCTCAAATTTATTCATTTTATAAATGAAAGAGGTAGTCATGCAATCATTCCGGCAATTGAACAGCCCCCAAAACAATGGAAAGATATTTACACAATGTTTAATGAAGTATTAGAACACGAAAAATTCATTAGCGAAAGTATTAACAAGATATTTGAGTCAGCAATTAAGGAAAAAGATTATGCTGTTCAGAATTGGATACAATGGTTTGTAGAAGAGCAAGTTGAAGAAGAGAGTAGTGTCCAAACAATTATTGACAAATTGAATTTGCTTGATAAAGGGAAATCCGGTTTGTACGTTTTCGACAAAGACATTGCAACAATGAGAAGCAAAAAATAGCATATTTATAAAAGCTGCTTAAAGGCAGCTTTTATAAATAAATCGATACACCCTTTTAAAATTTATATTTTTGTAAAAAAATACAGACAATGATATTTAAACCTGAAAAATACAATATTCCTGATAAACGAGTAGAGCCGTTTATTGATCCCGAAGAAATATGGGGCTATATTGAATCAACCAAAAATCCAAGTGTTGAGGAAGTAAATCAAATAATCGACAAATCTTTAAATAAGCAAAGGCTGAATTTAAGAGAAGTTGCAGTCTTAATTAATGCAGATAGCCCTGACTTAGTTGAGCAGATAAAAAATGGTGCAAGAGAATTAAAAGAAAAAGTTTACGGGAACAGGATTGTGCTATTTGCTCCTCTTTACATTGGCAATAAATGTATGAACAATTGCCTATACTGTGGTTTTAGAACTAGTAATCAAGAAGCAATACGGCGTACTTTATCAGATGATGAAATTATAAAAGAGATAGAAGCTTTAGAAGATAATGGTCAGAAGCGTCTTATCTTAGTTTATGGAGAACATAAACAGTACAATGCCGAGTATATTGCACATACCGTAAAACTTGCCTATAATGTAAAAAAAGGTAATGGAGAAATAAGGCGAGTTAACATTAATGCTGCACCCCTCGACACCGAAGGTTTCAGAACCGTTCATGCAGCAGGTATAGGAACATACCAGATATTTCAGGAAACCTATCACCCCGAAACGTACAATAAATATCATGTGAGTGGTCCAAAAAGTAATTTTGAATACAGACTAACTTCACTAGACAGAGCTCAAGAAGCAGGAATTGATGATGTTGGAATTGGAGCTTTATTTGGACTTTACGATTGGCGTTACGAAGTTTTAGCTCTTGTACGACACACTAATCATTTTGAGGCTTGCTATAACGTTGGTCCACACACTATTTCATTTCCAAGAATAAAAGACGCTTCAGGTTTAGCTATCGACGACAAATATCTTGTTAATGACGAAGACTTCACTAAAATTGTAGCAATTTTACGATTAGCTGTTCCTTATACCGGAATGATTCTTACAGCTAGAGAATCGGCTCAAGTAAGAGACGAAGTTATAAGCTTTGGAGTTTCTCAAATTGATGGAGGCACTAAACTTGAACTTGGAGCATATTCTGCAAGCCTTAACGAAAAGCAAAATCTTAATAAAGAGCAGTTTGCAATTAACGACAATCGTTCGCTTAACGAAATTATTGATGAGTTGATAAGTAAAGGGTTTCTCCCATCGTTTTGTACAGCATGTTATCGCTTAGGTCGCACAGGTGAACATTTTATGGAGTTTAGTGTACCCGGATTTATTAAACGATACTGTACTCCTAACGCAATTTTAACATTAACAGAGTATATTGTGGATTATGCCCCCGAAGAAACTGCAAAAAAAGCATGGAAATTAATTGAAAAAGAAATTGAAGAACTAAAAGACTTCAGAAATGTTGACGAATTACGTAAACGGGTTGAGATGATTAAAAACGGAAAACGCGATTTATACTTCTAAAAAATTTGCTTTATGAATGAGTTAAAAATTCTCGGAATATATGTAAGAGATAGAATAAAGGAAGCTAACCGTACACAAAATTTGCTTTCAGAATATGCCTCGATAATACGGACACGTTTAGGTTTTCATGAAGTTTCAGAATCTAAATGTAGTCGAAATGCAATGATTATTATCGAAATTAAAGATAATAGCAAGCAAAGTATAGATTTTATAAATAAACTTAATGAAATTGGTGGAATTGATGTAAAAGAGATGAAATTTGATTTAAGTTGAGAGTTTTAAACTTAAAAAAATAAAAATGGATCAGTCATATAGAATTGTCGGAATACTTGTAAAAGAGCCGAAAAAAGCAGGAACCGAACTTCAAAATATTCTTACTGCCTATGGATGTGTAATCAGATCAAGGTTAGGAATTAATAATGATAAATTTAAGGGAGATATTATTATCCTTGATATTACCGGCGATGAAAAGGAAATTGAATTATTAATAAATAAATTGAACAATTTAAAAGGAATTGAGGTTCATTATATGAACTTTAATTAGTTTATTATGTCGAAAATACTTGCATTATCAGAAGCAGTTGGAATAGCATTACACTCTATGGCTTTAATTGCCATGCACGATAAACCTCACAATGTAACTTCATTAACCGAAGAAACAGGAGCATCTAAACATCATATTGCAAAAGTAATGCAACGCTTAGTAAAAGCAGACTTACTAAAAAGCACTAGAGGTCCTGCAGGAGGTTTTTTATTAATGAGAAAACCTAAAGAAATTACATTACTTGAAATTTATGAAGCAATAGAAGGTAAGGTATTAATACACGATTGCCCTATGGATTGCGAAAAATGCCCTTTAGATAATATTTGTATGTTAGGCGAAGTTGGCGAAAAAGTTGCAAAAGAGTTTATTAAATACATGAAAGAAACAACTTTACAAAATATCAAAGATGATCATACGTAAACTTAATATTTGCCTATTTAAAATCTAAGTTTAACTGATCTTTTAAATCTATTATTGCAGGGTTAGATTGAGCCATTTCCTTAAATTTTTCTTCGTTTGTATAAACAATTGGTTCCCCTTTTGGCTTATCGTCAATTTCAATTTTTAAACTCACATTCTTATTATTAAGCTCTTTTTTAAGAAAGGGCATTAGTTCGTTTAAAATTGAGTTAACAGCATTTGCAAGATTTTGATTTTCAAGCTTTAACAACAACTCAGTATCCCCAACAAGGCTTGGTTTATTTATCGAAAACACATGATATAATCGTGGAGCTTTTTCTTGTATTTGCTCAGCATATTTTAGCCAGACCTCATGCATCTTATTTTCATCAATAGCATCGGTACCAATTTCAGTAAAATCTGTTTTATCTGTATTACTTTTTTCAGTTTCGTTTTCTGTAATTCCCAAATTTTTGATACTAACAGTTCGTGTTATCTGCTCCGAATTATTATTCTTAATGCTATTGTCAGGTTTAGTTTGTGTCTCAATATTACCTTTTTCGGACTTGGATTCAGTCTTAGGTTTTAGTTCTGTCTTTGTTTCTATTTCCTTACTCGAAGATTCAATTTTAGATGTTTTGGCTTTATTATAAGCCAATTTAATCTCCTTAATTTCGTTGTCATTATCAAAATCATTTAATATCTCAGATATCTTTAATAAAGATAATTCAACGTGCAACCTTTTGTTTGTACTTGCCTTATATTTAAAATCACATTCGTTAGAAATTTTTATGGCATTAAACAAAAATTTAACAGAACAGCGATTTGAATCATTAACATATTTTTGTTTTATGTTGTCGCCAACTTCTAGCAAGTCAATGGTTTTTATATCTTTACACATTAACAAATCTCTAAAATGGCTTGCTAAACCGGTAATAAAGAAGTTACCATCAAATCCTTTGTTAATAATTTCGTTATATATTAAAAGACTTTCTACATAATCTCCATTTAATAAGGCATCTGTAAGTTTAAAATAATACTCATAATCAAGCACATTCAAATTCTCAATTGTATTAGCATAAGTAATATTTTTTCCTGAGAAACTCACAATCTGATCAAAAATTGACAAAGCGTCACGCATAGCACCATCGGCTTTTTGAGCAATTATATGAAGTGCATCCTGCTCGGCTGTAATACCTTCGTTTTCGGCAACAAACTGTAATCTTGAAGTAATATCTTTAATATTGATTCTGTTAAAATCGAATATCTGACAACGAGACAAGATTGTAGGAATAATTTTATGCTTCTCGGTAGTAGCCAAAATAAATATAACATGTCGAGGCGGTTCTTCAAGAGTTTTCAGAAAAGCATTAAAGGCAGCACTCGAAAGCATATGAACCTCATCGATAATATACACCGAATATTTACCGATTTGTGGTGGAATTCTAACCTGATCGATAAGGTTTCTAATATCATCTACCGAATTATTAGAAGCAGCGTCAAGTTCGTGAATATTCATTGATCGCATTTCGTTGAAAGCCTTACAAGATTCACACTCGTTACATGCCTCCATATCTTCACCAAGATTGAAACAATTTATTGTTTTTGCAAAAATACGGGCACAAGTTGTTTTGCCAACACCTCGTGGTCCGCAAAACAAATAAGCCTGCGCCAACTGTTGTGATTTAATACTATTCTTTAATGTACGAGTAATTGAATCCTGCCCAACTACTGTCTGAAAGCTGTCAGGGCGGTACTTACGAGCTGATACGATAAAATTTTCCATTAATAAATACGCTTTTCACAAAAATAATCAAATGAAACAAAGTATTAGCCTGTGTTTATATTTAATTTAAAAATTGTTAATGGAAATCATGATTTAATATCGAAACTTCTTAGCACATGACATAAACTTAACATGTTGATTTTCTGATATTTTTGCTAACTACTCTGCAACAAAAAACTTGGTTAAGACCCTGATTAACACTAACTTAATATAAATTCACAACAAATTACTGTAAGAAATGAAAACCAAGGTCGAGCATAAAATATTTAATAGTAAAAATAATATTGAATTTGTAATTATATCATCATATGTTACTATTCATTAAAACTATA
>JAQVOJ010000088.1 GCA_028702675.1 Bacteroidales bacterium | reverse complement strand
GCTCCCATTCCCAAAATTTTCGGACATATTTGAAAAGTGTTTTTTGTACCTGTCAAACATTTCAAAATATTGGTTTTGTGCACTTTATGAGTATCGGTATGTGTCTGCAAAGGTGTAAAACCGTACATGTCAGTTCCTAAAATAACTTTACAAATATAATCAATAGTCCTGAAATAGCTTTACATTTAGGGTGGCTTCAAAACATTATGTAGATTAGTTTCTGTCATATTGTTCCTATTTGATTCTGTTTATATGGGTAGCTTTTTCATCTTTTATTTAGTTCTCCTACATTGTAATGTGCTTCAGATGGCGTTAAATAATCACAGCTAGAATGAGGTCGTTTTTCATTGTAAATATTTTGACTAAATCTAACACTACAATTTCATTCTTAATTTGTTTTGAAATAAACCTCGACTTATCATAATAAGCATTCCGGCTTTTACCGAACAGTTGGCAAAGGAGACTTACTCTCTCTCTTGGATATCGCTTTCGCATTACTTCAACTGCCCACCACCAAACTTATTTCTAATGTCAAATTTATATTCCTGCTCAGTGAGGTCAATGAGTGTCTCTAAACTACTTATTTTTAATTGGGCTTCATGTAAAGCTTTTTCAAGTTTGATTACAATATCATCTTCGCAAATAATTTTTGTATTCATATTATCATTTTTTTTAGCAAAGAAAGTACTACCGGCATACCGCCTTACCCAAGATTTTATTGTATTTATTGACATGTAATATTGCCTAGAAGCTTCAACTTCTGTTATCATCCCAGATTCTATATCTAGTACAATCTACCTTCTTTGTGAGTCTGTTGTAATACGAGGTCGTAGATATGAATCTTTATTTATTGAATATGTCTTAAGCCAACTCATTATAGTCAATTGACTTAAAACTTCATATTTTTCCATAGCCTCTTTTACCGTTATTTTCCCTTGATCTAATTCTTGAACAGCTTGTTTTTTTATATGTTCTGGCTATACTACATATCGTAATCCAAATTTATTAATTCTTATAAATTTTTCTTTCTTTAATTTCATTTTTATTACGTTTTTAGTGTAAAGCTATTTCAAGACTAGACAGTAATACAGTTTTCTTTTTGCTCTCCAGCTCTTACTGTTTCTAATGAATTCAGTTATTAAATTCTTAAGTTCTATTACATCTTCTACGGTCCCTTCGTTGCATTTATCTCCTGCAAAAGGCACTAACATATCTAGTTTGCCTATCTCTTCGAGTTCGTTAAACTCATCAATTGCATAGTAAAGCGATTTGTAGCCCCCCAGATTTTTAATGGCATTAATTAGTTTTATACTGTTCGCTTTTGAAAAACGTCCTTTATAATTAGAAAGTAAAAAGCTGGCAAACGAATATTTTTCGTGGATTGAAATTATTTCTTCAATACCCTTCATTTCCTCATCATTTGCATCAGGCTTTTTCTTAATTTCTCCTTCAAATGTATTAAAGGCATCGCTAATTCTTTTTAGCTGATCTTTGGTAAGTCTCTGATCTTCATATTCCATTTCACCGTTATCATTGGTAGTAGCTCCCTGTAATTCCTTATTCTTATATTCTTTTTTATTCATAATTTTTTCTTCGAAAACACGATTCTATTTGTAATAAATCACTGTAGCAAATATCCTCCATAATTTTTCAGCTTATCGGGAAACTCATCTAGAAACTCCCCATAATTTGTACATTTCAAATGTACTGTATCATCATTTTCGGTAAGCAGAAACTCTTCCCATAAACCACAACAACCAGAAGCTCCACATTGCTCTGTATATATGTTGGTAAAATATTCATTTCCGGTACGGCTAATCACCACAAGAAAATCTGAAGATTCTATAGCATCATACCTAAAAACAGAAATCACCTCATCTTTTCCACTTAGCTTAAATCTGTCAAGACTCATAATCCCGGTTGTGGCTTTTGTGCAAATATCCCAATAAGTAACTGCACATAACTCAATAGAAGTTGTATTTGCAGTATTCATTCGTCTGAAACCAATTTCTGAGATTCCATGAAAAACATCTTTAATATCCTTACCTATAATATAAGATTTATCAATTGGTGAAAAGCTAATACCCATTTCTGGTAAAGACCAATTTTTGTAAAGTGTATTTCCTTCACGTGGAAAACAATCATCACATTCCACAAAATAAAGCTTGCTTTCTAAGCTATAATCGATATTCGAAAAAACTAATTCCTCATCACCTTCAATATGAATAATATCTTTTGACACATAGTATTCATTATAATTCCCTACTATTGAATCTAACCCAAAGTACTGATAATCTGAAAAGTATGCATCAATATTTTGAACAAAATCTTTGTGGTTCAACATTCCCTGTAAATCCGCTATTCTCTTAATCCTAACAAAACGCTGCAACTCCGTGCTATAAATAAACGAAACATAAACCTGTCCATCTGTATTACTGCCTAATACAGAAATAACATAATACTTATTGCCATTTATCAAGAGTATATGACTAAACACAGATTCAATATATATGTTGAGGTGAGTAAATCTCTCGGTTTTTAACTGACTTTTACCTGAACTTGAGATTAACAGGATTTCACTTCCAAACGATCTTTTACTAGTTAATAAATACTTGTATTCTGTGGGCAGAATATCTTCCCTGCCAATTTGTTTTCCAAACTGATAAACCTGCACATTACGAGCAATATTATTATACTCGTTCAAATTTAAAACAGCATGTAACCAATATGGGTTGTTGCTTTTAATAATGTATTCCCCCCAACATACTGAATTCCAGTCGGCCAAGTTGTATAATTCTACAGAAGTATCGGTATTATTGGTAGAATCTTCCTTCTCAGAAACACTTTTTGGGGTGCTATTGGGAGTACTATTGCAGGATAGGATAAAACACCAACAAAGTAACAGAATAAATACTGCATATAAAAGATGATATTTCAATTGAATTTTTCGCATGTTTTTAAAGCCATTTATATATACATAGAATTTGGGAGTTTTAGTACGTAGATTGTTTTATTTTATTTTAAGACCTAAAATGGCTCCTATTATAAAACCCAAAATAAATGGAATATTTCTAAAAAACAAAATTAATCTGGCTTCGTATTTTTTAAATATTTGCAGATAGAGTTCATTACCTGTTTCTTTTACCGACAACCAATCTATATTCAACAATTCATTGTGCCCCAAAACAAAAATAGCTACTACAAATATGGCAGCAATTATCGCTACAGCCTTGGATAGCTTTTTAAAAAGGTAACCGACCACAAATCCAGTAACTGCACCAAGCACAAGAGTTTTTAGCAAAAATATTAAAGCTTCATTCATAACTACAAAATAATTTTTTGATATAATCAACAGTTTCGTCAAATGTCTTATTTATTAATATATCTTCCTTTAATACATCCATTTTTTTTAAATTCTGATATAAAGCAAGACTTCTCCTTGTTCTAAATTTTGTGCCAGTTACAAAGATCCATTCGAACATCCACAAATAATGTTTATTAAGCTCCTTCGCAAGCTCTTTTATTTCTGCTTTATGCCCTAATAAATATGCTAAACGAATCTGAATTTCAGGTATAGATAAATCTACTCCTGAGATTGCACCAATTTTTAAAGCTTCATATGCATTTTGATAAATAAAATCTGCAGGGCCTAGGGCTACTTGTGAAGTCAAAACAACTGGAACTTCGTTCTCTATAAGTTTTTTCAATAATGGTATAACATTGTACTTTGGGTCTTTATTGTCAATATTAATATTACCACCTCCATAACCTGCAATAATAACTCCTGAAGCCGTATTAATGTCATGTTCTTTTAAGTGTATTTTCTTTAAAGGATCCAAATATATAATTGATACATTATCATCAAATTTATAATCTATTTTAGCATTTTTGTTCTTTTCTTGCAAACACTCTACCACTTTTTCTCCAATTGCCATCATTCGATTAAAAGTAATATCAGAAGAATCTAAAACAAAAACGGGTTGCTGTGATATAGCTTTAAAAAATGAAGAAAACTTTCTACCAAGATATGCAAAAACATGGTTTTCTGAAGCTACCAACACACCTTCACTATTGGGCTCTGATTCTATAGTTCCACCGGTTGTTACTAAATACAATGTATCTAAAACCTCAGGGTCTTTAATTTCAATAGTTTCATCGTGATGTTTTATTTCATCCCATTCCATTTTGGCTACAACATCACCTGTAAATGCAATGTTATCCCATCGATGAATCTTTCGTAAAGAATCTGAGAATGCATCCTTACCATAATTAAAAACTGTAATAATATTTGGTGGTTTCAATCCGGTTATAAAACGTAAACTATTCTCAAGGTTTTCGTAGGCATCAGAAAATTCTCCTATACTTGGTATTGGGATCTGACTTCCTGTAATTACAATATTTACATTATTATTTTTTATTGCATAACGCAAATAAGCATGAGTCCAAGCAAGTGTATCAGTGCCGTGAGTAATAAGAATCCCATCATTTTTCATATTAATGTATTAAAAGGAATAATTTTCGCTTAAAATAAGTAATTATTTTTATAAAATTCAAAAAAATGTACTTATTGAACTTATCTGACTATATCTAATCTTAAGTATCTATCATCAATCTGCCTATATTCAAATTTTAGATACTTTCTTTTGAAAAAATGATTTTTAATACTTAAAATTGTCTGGTATTAATATAATATAACCCACTTTTAAAATTTTAAACAAAGTAGTTTATGATATTTTATGATAAAAATGACTTATTACCTGGATTAAAAACCGGTTGTTTTGCGTTCGAAGTGGTAAATATAGCACGTCCTGAAGGACATCCTTATGAGACACTTCTATTGAAAAATATAGCTTGGCATCGTCAGTTATTGTTAGCACTGAGCAATAGTCCATGTCAGTGTAATTTAGTGTGTCGTATGGTAAAATTTGCCGAGGAGCAAAAATCACATTATTCTGGATTACGCATTGCACTGTTGTTTTATGTTAGTAATAGCGATGAGGTTGTTCTAAAAAAACAAATTAAAAGCTTGAAGAGAGAAATCTCATTTGTATTAAAACAAGCTAGGTTAGCCACAGGAACGATATATACATTTTTAGAAGTTAAAACCGAAAAGCATTATTACGAACTTACTAAAGTTCCATTAGAGTTAAGAAGTTTTGATTATATCAGAAGACCTGTCTTTTTTACATCTACATCAAAAACTAATACTATTGGTTATATCACGCCCAGTAAAGCTAAACCACAAAGTAAAAACTTTGTGCCGCAATACTTTATCCCGGAAATAGATAATATAAATAACGTTGCAGCTCGTTTAGCACAATCATACGAGTTTACTGAAATAAATATGCATTTGGCTCCAGTAAAAGTCAGTGTTGATAAATTATTACAGTTTAAAGAGATATTTACCAGATATAAATTAAATGATGAGCATTTTACCGAATTGGAGAAGAAAAATTATAGAGAGCATCTCGAATTGTTGTTTGATGATAATACAAATCATTATTTGTTTCATGTTACAATGCGCTGTGCTCCTGAAAACTTGCCGGGACATTCATTTCATAACAGTATAGCCGATTGTTTTTTTGGTAATCTGTTAAATATTGAAGTGCATCCTGCTTCTGAAACAACATTTTTGTTTAATAAAGAAATGTGTACTCATCCCGAAAATCAATTACAATATTTGTATCCTCTCGAAATAGTACAACGAAGTTTTCGTTTACCTGGAATGGCTGCCGATTCTATAAAATGGTTCCGAAGCGAGTCGGAAGTGTTCTCTTTTATCCCTGACGATCTTCCAAAAGAAGGAATTTTGATGGGTATAAACAAAGCATTATCGCATGAAGTTGAGGTGAAAATATCTGAAAACGACATTACAAAACATGTTTATATTATGGGTCAAACAGGTGTCGGGAAAACGACAATGCTAAAAACTATGATAAATGATTGTATGAATAAAAATCGTGGTTTTGGAGTAGTTGACCCACATGGTGATTTGGTAAATACAATTAAAAATATTATTCCTGAACATCGGAAAAATGATTTGGTAATGTTTGACCCAACTAAAGATACGGGTTTTACATTTAATATTTTAGAATACAATAAAGATTATCCCGAGCAAAAAACATTTATTTTTAATGAGCTTATTAAAGTTCTTGATGAAATGTATGATTTGCGGCAAACCGGAGGTCCTATATTTGAATTGTATTTAAAAAATGCTCTTTTTCTGATAATGGATCAGGGCGGAAATCTCGACCATGTTTATAAGTTCTTTTATAACGAAGAGTATTGTAAGTTTATCCTTGAAAATGCCGAAGACAAATTGGCTGTAGAGTTTTTCGAAAATGCCATGCGGGTTAGGGGAGAAGCTTCGTTTGAATCTATTGCTCCTTATATCACAAGTAAGTTAAATCGCTTTGTGCAGGACGCTTATATACGAAAAATCGTTTGTGCCGACACTTCGAGTATTGATTTCAGGAAAATTATTGATTCAGGGAAAATATTACTAATTTCTTTACCCAAAGGTCGTTTGGGCTACGAAGGTGTTAAATTCCTCGGCACATTGCTATTTAATAAGCTTATAATGGCAGCATTTACCCGTGAAAATATAGAGTACTCGGCACGCCGACCTTTTTATTTATTTGTTGATGAGTTTCAGAATTTTACTTCTCGAGAAATTGAAACAGCCTTATCAGAATCACGGAAATATGGCTTGCGTCTGGTGTTGGCTAATCAAACACTGGCTCAATTGCGTCCTGAGATTATGAAAATATTATTAGGGAATGTTGGAAGTCAGGTGTTTTTCAGACCTAGTGCCTTTGATATAGAAATATTATCAGGATATTTTAAACATCATATTAGCGAACAAGAAATGTTAAGTTTAAAAAACTTTAAAGCGTTTTGCCGTATGATGCTAAACGACGAACCCAGTAAACCTTTTATTATTGAAACAATACACAATTCATTAAAACTATAAATTATGTCAGCACAAAGTATTGGAAGGGTAAAAAGCCCAAAAACATTTAAAACTTACGAAGTAAAGTGGGATTCATCCGATCGCAGTGTGTATGTTGCTTATGCCGGTTGGACAAGAGTAGGACAGGCAAGCTCAGCATCTCAGGCAATTTATATGGCTGAAGCATGGATTGCTCAAAAAGGATAAGAAAGTTTGAACTATATTTCGGGAAACACATCAAGTCCGTTTCGTTTATTGTCGTATCGCTCAATTTCGAATAAAACAGTCTTCGTCCGTTTTGATGCTTCAGAGTCGTTGTTTTCAGAAATTTTATGATGGTATGGGTGGAATTGTTTATTCCAAATAGAATCGTGTTTTCTATGAAAATATTATCTTTTTTTAATCGCAAACTGCTTGCTAATTGAAGATATTATACTCTACACTGAACGTATGGAAGAATGCAGGGGCAAATTATTGTTCTATTTACTTAATTTACTGATAGCTTTATCTCCATAGTGCCAATTATTAATACATTTTCAACCTATGTACCTTTTTATTTAATGGGTAATTAAGTTTTATATTGCATTTTGTAGCGTATTTCAAGCATTAAAAGCTGCTTTACTCTAATACTATTCCAAATACATTGAAATATACCGATTCCGTTTTACATTATGTTTTAATATACAATGCTCTTATTTTATTGATAATCATATTATTAACACAAACAATATTAGCTCACATAATTTTTTGAAAGAAAAAACTGCAATTCTTTTTAGAATTTAAATTTTTACTATCTTTAAACAATCAAGCAGCAAATAAAATTTGATTGGTAAATTTATGCCTTTAGAAACACCAGCAATGTATTTAATAGCAAACGAAAATTATGATTGATATTAACAGACTACAAAAAACAGGCTTTCAAAAAAGGACTATGTTCTTATTGGGTGGGCACGATCTTGAAATGATAAGCATCAAGAAATTATTATTGGATTTCGGGTTTGAAGACATTTCCGAAACCGCAGACCTAAGCTGTGATTTATGCTTTGCCGATTTCACTTTAACATGGAGCGATGCTAGTATTGCCTCGTATAAAAAGTTTCTGAATTATTCGGGTATCATTTATGGCATTGAATTATTCGCCAACGAAAATATCAAACTGCCGGAGCAATACCACCGCATCGATCATCACAACGATTTTTCTGACAAACCATCGGCAATAGAACAGGTGCTTGCAATTATCAGCGACATTCCAGTACAATGCCAGAACAGTATGTTACAAGGTAAAACTTGGCTTCCCAAAAACAGTCTTATTGCTATTGAGGCAGAAAAACTCAAGCTTGAACCCATTCAATTTATTAAACTGGTGGCTGCTAACGATACAGGACATATTGCTGGGATGCGTAATATCGAATTTTCTACCGACGATATGATTAAGTCTATTCGATTTCTAGACAGACAAGCTCAGGGCATTACCGAAGAACAATGGCAACAGGGAGAAAAAGCCATTAACGAAAATTTGAAAAGAAATAAAGATGTTTGTATCGTTAAGGCACTCCACAATCATTTTTCGGTAGTTACCGACCGCCTCGATGAAAAAAAACTCATTGTTTACGACGATAAACAACTGATGTATTATGGGACACATGCACGAAAATTACCTGAAATTTTTGCCGAAAACATAGCTGCCAAAAATGCATTTTACGGAGGTTCTGACGAAAATGGTTTTTTTGGTTTTACTAACGGCACTATAAAACCCGAAAAGATGGACGCAATCATTAATAAAATTGTAGATTTTGTTGCGAACCAAGAACCAATTAGCCACCATATTTTTTTGATGCCGTTTCAATGGGATTATTTTAAATATGACAAAAAGGATAAACCCGAAAATATTTTCGATATTCCTTTCAAAGAACGATCGTCGCTTGCAGGAATTATAGAGATTATGGAAGGGAACCTTTCTGATAGCTTTTGCAATCAGAGCACGAACTACCATAAATGCTGGAAACGGTATTATATGAATTTCGATTCAGCCGGCGACTTCAACGAATACACCTATTTCTACAATCATGTGCGTGAAGCTTTGTTCGACAGAAAAGATGGGAAAATTGAAGATAAAACACTCTTACAGTACGAATACAATATACCCTGTAATCTGCAATATGTTATTAATATTAAAAAGGCAAATGCCATTAAAGAATATAAACTGGCTGTTGAAAACATTACCCTGAATTTTTACGATTCGGGTGTGGGTGTTTTTGCTTTTCACCTAACCAACAACACCTATTACGAACTGGACGATATTCTGAACATCAACGATTTTGGCCGACGAATCTATCCACAATATATAAGCGATCAACCAGATATGCTATCGAATGTGAAAGGGAATTTCTTGGCAGACTCCATTGTGCTTAGTTCAGAAGAAGCAAATTTTAATATTTGTGAATGTTTCGATTATTATACCAATCTTTCTAGAATAGCTGAGAAAAAAATTGAGTTGCCCAAACACATACAATGCCTGCTGGGCAACAAATTCACAACTAAAGTTTTACCCAAACAGGAAACCGGAAGTAAAATACAAATGAAACCGGTAATAGACGATCGTATGTTTGTGTTGTGTTGGTATGGCAACGATAATCTGGTCCAAAAACTGGTAAGGCACAAACCGAAAACCGGAAATAACGATATAGAATACAATTACGAAAACAGTCCCGAATGGCACAAGCTCATTTTTGTGGACAATGGCGACGCAACAGTAAAAAACAGCAATATGCTGAATCGACTGTGCAAGGCACATACTTACGAACGTTGGACAGATAATAAAACACTATATGGCATCAGCCGCTATTCGTTTATTATGTTAACCGATACAGACTGGTTTCCAAAGAATATATTGCTCCGGCACTTACAGACCATGTACTTCCAGATGGTGATGCTAGCATTGGTACAGAGGGCATCGGTGTTACGGTTTTCTATTGAAGTAACTTCGCTTTCGGGGCTGCAAGACAAACCGGAATTATTGAGTCCCGAAATTGCAGGCTTGCATAAAAAATATATCCGATTTGTAAACAAAGTATATTTCCGCGAAATTACAGCACAAGAACAAGGCATTGAACTCTATAACATGCTTGCCGAAAAAATGCGGATTCACAACGAAGTAAAAGACCTCGACAACGAAATAGAAGAGCTCTACCGCTATGTAAACAACACCGAAACTAACAAAAGCAATAAAATGCTTGAGAAGTTGAATATTTTGGTGGCAATTTTTATTTTACCATCTCTAATAATGGCATTTTTTGGAATGAATATTTTTGAGGATGGGGGTAATCTTATTGTAGCAAAATGTTACAACTATTGGCCACTTGTTGTTTTCATTTGGTTGCTCATGATTGGTGCAAGTCTATATTTTTTCAGAAAAAAAATCTTTGAAAACAGAAAAATTAAACCTGCGGTAATACTAATAATTGCATTAGTGACTGCTGCTGTTTTACTACTATTACCCTTATTAAACTGTTAATTAAATCATTTATATTATGATATCGAACAACCCATTTCAAATAACATTTACGCTGAAACAGCACACTCCGATAATTCATTTTCAGCACGACCAGGATGACGCAACACTTAGAGCCAGCGAGGTAAAACCGAGACTTGATAGGTTTATTTTAACAAAACTTGGCGCAGAGTCTGACCAAAACTTGGTTGGCAATGATGCTAAATACAAAAAAGGAATAGAAGTCGCCAAAAAGAGAAATTGGCTCGTTGGAGATGAGGAGCATGCGGCATTGAATTATAAACTAAAAATAAAAACCTCTGATTTTTTCAGTTATCCAATTGAATTGCCAAGAATAAGAAATAACCGAATTGACCTTGATGATAGAGGAAGAATTAGATTCGATAGTTTCTCTTGCTTTTTTGGCAATATGGGTGATGATTCTTCAAAAAAACTATTTACATTTTCAATCAAAGATATTATTTGCCAAATTGTGTCAAATTGCGATGATTTAATTAATTACATAAATCAAACTAACCGAAAAATATTAGTAAAATTCTTCAATATTACTAATTTTGGTACAAGACAATCAAAAGGCTTTGGTTCTTTTTGTATATTGAATGAAAAAAATGAGCCTGAAATTCTAAGATCGAAATACTATTTAGATATTGGGATTAAAAACGCCAAAATTGAACAATTAAAAATTAACCATAATCTGAGATTTCCTGAGGAAAAAGTATCTGACAGGTTTCTTATGCTTCTTGATTCATGGAAACAACTTTTTGACCACATTAATCTATTTCACAAAGTGTTGAAAAGCGGGTATAATCAACAAAATGGATATGTAAAATCACCATTGTTTAAGTATTATCAAGAAAAACACAAAATTCAATGGGATAAAAAATCAATAAAGGAGGAATATTTTAATAGTGAGTTAAATAATCAAAAACATAAATACAAATATCCTGACATATTAGTGTTTGACAACGAAGAAAATAGTTCAAAACAAAAATCAAATGATGGTAATTTGTTTTTGGTTAGAGATATGTTGGGTCTTACATCTGAAGCAAACTGGAGGTTTTATCGTTCAACAATTTCTAAATACAACAAGGAAATTGATCGCTTTAAAAGTCCAATAACATATAAACCTATTATGTTAAGAGATAGTGAAGGATGGTATTATAGTGTCTTCTTGATTTTCGATGACATACCTTCCGAATATTATAATCAAAAATTTGATATAAAATCAAATAACTCAGGAAACTTAGTTCTGGAAACACCTGATAAAAGCAAGTTCTCGTTACAAGATTATTTTGCTTATTTATCAAGTTCTAGCTTTAGTATCGAAGATTTAATTAGTAAAGAAAATCGAGATACAAATAAAATTTTTGAAATGTTCGAAATGTTAAAACCACAAGAAGATGAATAGAACTTACATCGCCCTTACCCTAGGTCCCATTTATAAAACATTCGCTAATGTTCGTAAAACACGCGAGTTGTGGGCTGCCAGTTATATGTTCTCTTACCTGATGAGAGAAACAATTAAAAATCTAAAGC